>JAUZEI010000346.1 GCA_030839105.1 Actinomycetota bacterium | reverse complement strand
GCTGCACCATCCGCCCGCTGTCGGCGTCCTCGGTCGGCGTTGACGGTCAGTGCGGTCCACCCAAGATGGTCGAGCGGTGCGCGCGTGCGGCACCGCCCCGCAGGATATGCGAGTGCCCGACATGACCTTCGAGACCTTGACCGCCGACGTCTCGCCCGCGGTGCCGATCGAGGGCGACCACGTGCTCGGAGGGTGGGTGTGCGCGCCGGACGCATTCGATCCCGGTGCACCTCGGACCGTGGTGTTCTGCCTCGCGGGAGGTCGTTGCACCACGAGCTACTTCGACCTGGATGTGCGCGGGCTCGACGGGTACAGCATGGCCCGGCATCTCGCCGCGCGCGGCTTCGTCGTCGTCGCGCTCGACCATCTCGGTCTTGGTGCGTCGAGCCCGCTCGACGACATCTGCATCGTGACGCCCCAGGTCGCGGCCGCGACGCACGACCATGCGGTGCGCGCCATCGCCGACCGTCTGCGCACTGGCACGCTCGTCGACGGACTCCCGGCGTTCGTACCGAACGCGCTCGTGGGGCTCGGGCACTCGATGGGCGGCATGGTGATCGTTGCCGAACAGGCCGAGCACGGCACGTTCCACGCCATCGTCGTCCTCGGACACAGCGGCGACGGCACGTGGGAGGCGCTCACCGACGACGAGCGACTGCTCATGGAGGTGGCGCCAGAGGACCGCGAGCTGGCGATGGTCGAACTGGCACGCGTGCGCGCCCGCGGACTCCCACCCGAGACCGCCCGCCGCGCGCCGCCCGGTTCGTTCTTCAACACCGACGTGCCGCGCGCGGTGAAGGGCGCGTTCGGTGCGCAGCGCAGCGAGCTGCTGTACAGCTGCGCGTTGAGCACGATGATCCCGGGCCACACCGACGCCGAGAAGGCGGCGATCGAGGTCCCTGTGTTCCTCGCGTTCGGCGATCACGATCTCACCGACGACTACGAAGGCAACGCGGCCCGCTACGCGTCGAGCTCGGACGTCACGCTCTTCGTGCTGCGCGATTCCGCGCACTGCCACAACCAGGCGTCGAGCCGCGCCGAGCTCTGGGACCGCGTCGCGCACTGGATCACGACACGGGTCTCCCGCGCTGCATCAGGGTGACGTTGAAGCCGAACCACTCCGCCGGTTCGAGGATGAGCTGGTACACGCCGGTCGAACGTTCCGACGCGTTTCCCTTGCTCGAGTCGTACTCGAACTTGATGCGGAACCCGCGCTCGAGCACCCACGCACGCGCCGCGTCGATGTCGGCCACCTCCCACACCAACGGGCCGATCTGACCCGGCCCGTGGCGCTCGAGCGCGGCGCCGAAGCCGCCGGCGCCGTCGACCGGTGCCACGAACTCGATGTGCCCGTCGAAGTCGGTTGCCGAGAGCACCGGCTGCCCCTCGATCGGGTGCGGCTGCGGAAGGTGCAGCCCCAGCAGATCGTTGAACTGCCGGACGGCGTCCTCGATCTCGTCCTCCGCGACGATGAGCTCGACCCGATTGAATCCGAGGATCTCCACCACACCACTCTCCTGCACCGCTTCGGGGGACATGTCACTCTCATAGCGCACACTATGGAGCCCCGATCTGCAGGGCAAGGCAGCTCGAACCCGGGGACGCGGAGGCATGGCGGGCTCTTGCGCCAGCCCTAGTGGGTCTCGCACGAAGGTGACCGGGATGTGCCGTCGTCGCCGCCCGAGTCGCTCGGCGCTTCCGTGTCCTCAGGCGATACGAGTGGCCCGGCGGTGAACGGAGAGAGGCGCAGCCCCTCGTCGAGCGCAAGGTCCTGGCAATGGATCCACGCGAGTGCCATCGCCTCGTGCCTCTTCTCGTCGCGATCGAACGGTCATGCGGGAAGCGGCCCACGCGCTTGGAGCTCGATTTGGCGAGTCGCGTGACGAGGTGCTGCTGTGGCATCGTCCAGCGCGCGGCGGGGCGTCAAGTGGCCGAGCCGATCGATCATGCCGCGATTGAACACACGGGAGACACGTGGTGAGCGAGGAAGCGCCCAGCAACGTCCAACGGTTGTACGAGCTCGCGCAGCAACAGCCGGACAAGATCGCCTACGTGCACCTGGCGATGGACGACACCGAGCGGTCGGTGACGTGGTCCGAGCTGGATCGTCGCTCGGGCCAGCTCGCGGCCACGCTCTCGGCGCGCGGCGTCGGGTACGGCGATCGGGTCGGCTTGGGCATCCGGAACTCGCCCGAGTTCGTCTTCGGCGTGCTCGCGACGTGGAAGCTCGGTGCGGTACCGATCCCGGTGCGATGGGACGTCCCCGACTGGGAGCTCGACCGCCTCAAGGAGGTGATCAACCCGAAGCTGTACATCGGTGGCGACGACCTGGCCTGGATCCACGCCACCGCCGACGATCCCGTGCCGGACCTGCCCGTGCTGATCTCTCCGAACAGCAACGGCATCTGCAGCAGCGGCGCGACCGGTACGCCAAAGGTGATCCTGTCGCAGCAACCGGCCGTCTTCAATCCGATGATGGGGATCCCGATCGCCGAGGCGTTCATGCGGGTCACACGTCCGCAGCGCATCCTGGTGCTCGCGCCGATGTACCACATCAACGCGTTCGCCACGTTGAGCAGCATGCTCACCGGCGACCAGCTGTTCGTGCTCGAGAAGTTCGATGCCGCGCGCATCGTCGACGTCATCGAACGTCACCACATCACGACGTTCACCGCGACGCCGACGATGTTGCAGCGCGTCTCCGACCTCCCCGGCGTCGACGACCGCGACCTGTCGAGCATCGAGTGGATCATGCAGGGCGCCGCGCCCATGCCGCCCTCGCTCGTGCACCGGTGGGCGGATCTCATCGGCGCCCAGAAGATCATCATGGCGTACGGATCGACCGAAGCCCTCGGGCTCACTGTGCTGACCGGCCTCGAGTGGCTGGAACACGAAGGCAGCGTTGGTCGTGGCTTCAACGGCGCCGAGGTCCGCATCCTCGACGACGACGGCAACGACGTCCCCGTCGGCGAGATCGGCCACATCTTCGTGCGCTCGCCCAACTACGTGGGCGCGATGTACCTCGGAGAAGCACCCCAACTCCACTTCACCGACGACGGCTACGG
>JAUZEI010000341.1 GCA_030839105.1 Actinomycetota bacterium | reverse complement strand
GCCGTCCGGCCGACCTACGGTGGACGGATGGACCCCGAGGAGATGCGTCGCCGCTTTCGGGACGCGCGCGTCGCCCGCTTGGCCACAGTGACGAACGACGGGCGTCCGCACCTGGTGCCTTGTTGTTTCGCGCTCTCCGGCGACGCTCGTGAGGTGGTCTATTCGGCGGTCGACGCGAAACCGAAGTCGACCATCGCGTTGCGCCGCCTCGAGAATCTTCGGGCGAACCCGCACGCGGCGTTGCTCGTGGATCACTACTCCGACGATTGGTCGACGCTGTGGTGGGTGCGCCTCGACGGTGAGGGACGCGTCCTCGACGACGGCGACGAGCGCGACGGCGCGATCGCGCTCCTCACGACGAAATATCGCGTGTACGTCGAGCAGCCGCCACCCGGCGCGGTGGTGGCGATCGACGTCGTCCGGTGGCGCGGCTGGCCCTGAGGTCGCGGGCCAGGAGATCTCACGGTCCTCGACAGTCCGACAGTCCGACCGTACGTGCCGTGTGCCGCGATCCGGTCGGACGCCGGCGGCCCCTACGCTGCCCGAGGTGACCGACTACGTCGACCCTGCTTCCGATCCGGAGCCCGATCTCGAGACGGTGCCGCCGGCTGCGTCGTCGCCGCCCCCGTACTCCGTTTCTCCGCCTGCGCCCTTCGATCAAGCGGTCGGCAACGAGCCGCCCCCCGGTGGCCCAGGTCCCGTTACCGCTTTCCTCGCCGCAGTCGTGGTCGTCGCCCTCATCGTCGGTTTTGCAACGGCCACGCTCGTACTCGACGCCCGTGACTCCGGCACGAGCCGCACGTCCGCCGCGCCCGGCTCCACGTCGCCGAACACGACTCCGTTCCCGCAGGGCACGACGGCACCGTCCGGACCCGTCGATCGCGACGAGGGCGTTCTGGCCGGCCTGATCGTGAAGCAGACCGACGTGGCCGCTTCGGCCACCGTCCATCACCTGGCGCACGGCGCCGACCTCACAGTCGGAACGCTCGACCTGTGCAACGGAACCTTTCCGAGCGAAGCGAAGCGCACGGCGCGACGCCAGGTCTCGCTGACCGACGCGCAGGGTGTGACGCACTTCGGCACGGAGGCGATCCTGTATCGCGGCGCGTCGGTCGGCACCGAGGCCTTCAATGAGGTGCGCTCCGTCGTCGCCCATTGCCCGTCGACGCCGGTCCAGAGTCCGATCGGCGAAGCCACCGCGACGACGACGTTCCGCCCAACCCCCGACCGCGCGTGGCCGCGCAAGCCGACAGTCGACCGCCTCGCGTACGACTTCGTCTCCGTGAGCACGGACTCACCCGTACCGTCGCACGCGATTGCGGTCTACCTGCGCAGAGGGCGGGTGCTCATGGGCCTGTACTTCCCCGAGCCCGACTCGCCCCAGATCGCGGTGGCCGGTCGTACGACTATCCCGGGCATCGTGAGCGTCTTCCAGGACCGCATGGCGAAGCTGCCGGCACGGGTTGTCGACGGATAGCGACAGAGTCGCTCGCAGTCGGTCGTAGCGGAGTAGGCCGCACGGCGCGCGTTACCGTGCGCGGGTGACGGCGCAGACGACGGGGGAGAGTGCGACGCGTCCGTTGATCGTCGCGCGCGCGATCCGAGCGTTCGCCGACGGCTTCGCGAGTGTTCTGCTCGCTCGCTACCTGCAACACCTCGGCTTCAGCGGTTTCCAGATCGGTGCGATCATCACCGCGACGCTGCTCGGCTCGGCCGCGCTGACGCTCTGGGCCGGGCTGCGGCTCAATCGCTGGGGCGCGCAGCGCGTCCTGTTCGCGTCGTGCGCGTTGATGGCATTGACCGGGACCGGGTTCGCGACCATCACGCGCTTCGCGCCGCTGATGGTCGTCGGGTTCATCGGAACCCTGAACCCTTCGGGCGGTGATGTCAGCCTGTTCCTCCCGACCGAGCAGGCCGTGCTGGCCGATCTCACCGAGACGAGCCGGCGACCGCGGTACTTCGCGTTCTACAACGTCGCCGCTTCCCTTGCCGCGGCGGCGGGAGCGCTCGCGTCGGCACTTCCCGCCCGGATCGCATCGGCATACGACTGGGACATCGCGACGGTCGAGCGGCTCTCCTTCCTCGTCTACGTCGTGACCGCGGTCGCGGCCGGGCTCGCGTACCGCGGGCTGCGCGGGCATGCCGCGGTGGCCGCGCCCCGACGAGGTCTGCATCGCTCGCGCGCGATCGTGATGCGGCTGTCGGTGTTGTTTGCACTCGACTCGGCGGGTGGTGGGTTCGCCGTGCAGTCGCTGCTCGTCCTGTACCTCGATCTGCGCTTCGGGCTCTCGCCGGCCGCGACCGGGGCAACCCTTGCCGCGTCCGGCGTGCTGACCGCGTTCTCGCAATTGTTCGCGGCGCGCCTCGCCGTTCGCTGGGGACTCGTCCGGACGATGGTGTTCACACACCTCCCCGCCAACATGTTCCTGATACTCGCCGGCATCGTCCCGAGCGCGCCGTTGGCTGTGACGTTTCTGCTCATGCGCGCCCTGCTGTCGCAGCTCGACGTTCCGGCGCGCCAGGCACTCGTGATGCGACTCGTCGATCCCGACGAGCGCGCGGCCGCCGCGAGCGTCACGAACGTGCCCCGGAGCCTGGCCAGCGCGGCGACGCCCGCGATCGCCGGGTTGTTGCTCGATCGCACGAGCTTCGGCTGGCCCTTGGTCATCGGCGGATCGCTCAAGATCATCTACGACCTGCTGTTGCTCGCGGCGCCGCTCGACCGCGACTGAGCACGCGCGACGATGTGCGCATGCAGTCTCCCGCTCGGGCGTTGTGGCAATGCGTCGAGCCGTACCACGCGGTCATGTACTTCACGCAGGAGGCCCGCGCCGCGTTCGAGGCGATCGGGCTGCGCGGTTTCTGGCGCGGATACTTCGCCGGACGTGCCGCGCCGCTCGGCGCGGTACAGCCGGGTCCGGTCGTCGCGATCTTCTACGGCTTCCATCCCGACTTCGTTGCCCGTGCGATTCCGGGCGTGTGGGACATCGTGAGTCCCGAAGCCGCGATCGCGGCGCGCGAGGAGGGTGCGGGCAACGCGCTCACTCATCGCCTCGACGTGCAAGATCCGGCGATCGCGCGCGCGGCGCGACTCGTGCTGCAGGCGACGGACGGCTGCGATCCGTTCGCGCGGGCGCTGTTTGCTGCGAACCACGACCTGGAGTGGCCGCGTACGCCTCACATCGGGTTGTGGCATGGATGCACGTTGTTGCGCGAGCACCGCGGCGACGGTCATGTCGCATCGCTGTACGCGGCCGATGTCGATCCGTGCGAGGCGCACGTGCTGCGACTCGCGGTAACGGGGGTCGGTCGCGAGAGCATCGCGCCGTACCGCGGCTGGGGCGACGCCGACTGGTCGGCCGCCGCTGATCGCCTCAAGGAAAAGGGTTGGTTGAACGACGTCGGTACCGCCACCGCAGCGGGTGCCGACGCGCACGCCGCGATCGAGGCCGACACCGACCGGATGGCCGAAGGTCCGGTGCGTGCGCTGGGAGAGGACGGACTCGCCGAGCTCCTCGGAATCATGCGACCGCTGGCCGCCGCGCTGGCCGCCTCGGGCGCGATCCCGTTCCCGAATCCGGTCGGGGTCCCGCCGCTCGACCCGGACTGACACACCCGGATTGTGACACCGAGAATGACTCGGGCGGAGCTGAAGAGCAGGCGAGGACAGGCTCGCGAGCGTCCGTCGACAGTCCGGACAGGGAGTGAGATCATTCGCGCATGACCGCCACCCCGCGCGCCCACGACGACCTCGAAGCGATCCTCGCGCAGGTGACGGTCGACGACGGCGCCATCACCCACGACGTCGAGTCCGCGTTCGACACCACGTTCACGTGGAACTACGCGAAGGGTGAGCGGCCCGCGCTCGACAAGCTCTACGAGAAGGCGAAGACGTCACAATGGAACGGGACGACCGATCTCGAATGGTCGACCGACGTCGATCCGGAACGCACCGCCGACGAGCTTTCGCGCAACGACCGACGCATGCAGTACGTGCGCGCGCTGGTCGACGAGCCTGGTTCTCCGGTGCGGTCGTGGGGCGAAGCCGAGATCACGCGATACGCGATGGAGAACGTCGCCCACCGGGTGAGCCAGTTCCTGCACGGCGAGCAGGGCGCGCTCATCTGCACTGCCCGAATCGTGCAGACCGTGCCGTGGATCGACGCCAAGTACTACGCGTCGACGCAGGTGATCGACGAGGCGCGCCACGTCGAGGTCTTCGGCCGGTATCTCGACGAGAAGTTGCAGACCCGCTACCCGATGAACGCGCACCTTGGTGCCCTCATCGACGACGTGCTCCGCGACTCGCGCTGGGACATCACCTACCTCGGTATGCAGATCCTGATCGAGGGCCTGGCGTTGGCCGCGTTCGGCACGATCTACCGCACCAGCTCCGAGCCTCTGCTGCGCCAACTGATCCGCTACGTCATGAGTGACGAAGCACGTCATGTGGCATTCGGCGTGTTGTCGCTGCAGGAGGCGTACGCGCAGCTGTCCGGTCCCGAGCTCCGCGAGCGTCAGGAATTCGTCTACGAAGGCTCGCTGCGGATGCGGGATCGGTTCCTGCACCAGGAGGTCTGGGAACGGCTCGGGGTCTCGGCGCGGGCGATGGTCCCGTACTTCATCCGCCAGAACAATGAGGAGGAGATCCTCTTCCAGCGCATGCTCTTCGCCAAGATCGTGCCGAACTGCAAGAAGCTCGGGTTGCTCGACGACCGTACGCCGTGGCTGCGCGACCGCTTCCGCGAGATGGGTGTACTCGAGTATGAAGACTTCGTCGACACCAGCATCGAGTACACGGAACTGAACGCGATCGAACAAGAGCGCATGGCGGCCGCGGCGGACGGATGAGGCTCGCGTGTGGTCCAAGGGTCGTGGTCACCGGCGCGTCGCGCGGGATCGGCAAGGCGCTGGCGACGGAGTTGACCGCGCGGGGAGCACGCGTGGTGCTCGTCGCCCGGTCGGCCGAGACCCTCGAGAAGCTGGCCGCGGAGCTCGGCGGAGAGGCGTGTCCGGCCGACCTCACCGATGCCACCGTCATCGAGCCGCTCGTGCGGACAATCGAGGCGAGCGGCCCGATCGACGTGCTGGTCAACAACGCGGGCGTCGACCTTGCCGGTGATCTGGTCGCACTGTCGAGCCCGGCGATCGCGGGGCTCGTCGACCTCAATCTCACCGCGCCGATACTTCTCAGCCGAGCCGTGCTCCCGGGCATGCGCACGCGGGGTCACGGTTCCATCGTCAACGTGTCATCGATGGCCGGCACCAACGCGCTCCCTGGCCTCGCGCCGTACTCGGCGTCGAAGGCCGGACTCAGTCATTTCACCGCCGGGCTCCGCGCCGATCTCAAAGGCACGTCGATCACCACGACGCTCGTGCAGATCGGCGCGGTCGAGAGCACGATGATCGAGTCCGTGCGGTCGCACCCACCGGCTCGGCGCGCGTTCGGCCGCCTCGAACGCATGCGGCTCTCCGTGGATCTCGACCCGGATGTGGTGGTCCAGGCGGTGGCCGACGCCATCGAGCGTGACAAGCGGCACGTGCGGTTGCCCAAACGGGCCGCGCTGTTTCCTCTGATCGTCGAGACGCCGCGTCGCCTCACCGAGTTCCTTCTGGCGGGAGTGAAGCCATGACCATTCCGCGGACCATCGACGACGTCACACCCGAGTGGCTGAGCAACGCGCTCGGACGTTCGGTGACGAGCGTGAAGACCGAGCCGATCGGCGTCGGGGTAGGTCTTGTCGGCCAGCTGCACCGCGTGCAGACCGAGGGCGACGGTGGTCCGTCGACCATCATCGCCAAGCTCGCGGCGGCGACCGAGGAGGACCGCTTCGTCGCGACCGTGCTGAACATGTACGGACGCGAGGTCGGTTTCTACAACGAGTTGTCGGCGCGGACGACCATCCTGCATCCGGAGTGTTACCTCGCCGAGCATGATCCGGTGAGCCAGGACTGCATCCTGCTGCTGGAAGACGTCTCCCTGCGCGGCCGCGGCGGCGACCAGATCGCCGGCCACTCGCTCACCGACGCGCGATGCGCGATCCGCACGCTTGCGCGCCTGCACGCGTGCTTCTGGGACGACCAGACGCTCACGACGTCACCGTTCCTTCTCCGCCTATCCGACGATCCGTACCCCGCCGCCGTCGCGATGGCCTACGACATGGCGTGGCCGCGCGTGCAGGAGCTGTTCGGCGACATGATCGACGACCGGGTGCGAAAGTTCGGTGACGCCTACGCGGCGCGCATCCCGGCGTTGTTCGCCCAGTTGTGTGACGGCCCGCTCGTGCTCTCGCACTCCGATTGGCGCCTGGACAACCTCTTCTTCACGGACGACGGCGATGTGATCGTCATCGACTGGCAGCTCGTCGATCGATCCGTCGGTCCGCGCGATCTCGCCTATCACGTCACGCAGAGCGTCAACATCGACAGCGCGGATGGCTACCGGCAGGCCTTCGAGGCGTACGTCTCCGATCTCGCCGGGCTCGGGGTCGCGGTCGACCGCGACTGGGCGTGGGAGAAGTATCGCTACGGGACCATGCTCGGTTTCGTGTATCCGGTCATCGCGACCGGCGCGATCACGATCGCCAACGACCGCCACGTCGAGCTGACCCGGGCCCTCTTCCGCCGCAGTCTCGCCGCATTGGACGCGCTGGACGCCTTCGCGCTCCCGCTGTAGCGCCCGGAACCTGAATGCCGGTAATCCTCTTCAGGGCGCGTCGAGTCGGCCGAGGGAGGTGACGTATGCTCGGGATACCGCTTTGGCGACGTCCGAGGCGGCGTCTGGCGACCCTCCTGATACCGGGGCTGGTGGGAGCACGACCGCTTCACCACCTGCTTCCTGAGAACTGAGACGCCAATGACAACGTTGCTGGAATCGCCTGCCCCCTCCGAGCGCGCGCCCGAGAGCCCTCCAACTCGTGCGAGCGTGCGAGCGGGACGTCTGGTCACGGGTCTGCTCATGATCAGCCCGCCGATCGCGCTCGGCATCGCCGTCCCCCTCTTGTGGGGCCACGCCGTCAGCCTGCTCGACATCGTCCTCGCCGCGGTCTTCTACGTGGTCACCGGATTCGGCATTGCAGTCGGCTACCACCGGCTTTTCACGCACCGCAGCTTCAAGGCGGTGCGCTGGCTCAAGATCCTGCTCGCGTCGACGGGCTCGATGGCCGTCGAAGGTTCCGTCGTCGGCTGGGTGGCGATCCATCGCCGGCATCACGTGTTCAGTGACAAGCCGGGCGATCCGCATTCGCCGCACGAGTTCGGGCCCGGACCGGCCGAGCAGTTGCGCGGCTTCGCGCACGCACACGTCGGATGGTTGTTCAAGGCCGACCCCACGTCGCCCGAGCGTTACGCCCCCGATCTTCTGGCGGACGCCGACACGATGATCATCAGCCGCCTGTTCCCGATCTTCGCGATTGCCTCGCTCGCAGCCCCGTTCTTTCTCGGCTGGACGATCACCGGCGCGCTCAGCGGCGCATTCACCGCGTTCTTGTGGGCCGGGCTCGCGCGCATGATGCTGCTGCACCACGTCACCTGGAGCGTGAACTCCATCTGCCACATGTTCGGTAGCAAGCCGGCGACGCAGAAGGACGCAAGCACCAACTTCGCGCCGCTCGGCATCATCTCCTTCGGCGAGGCGTGGCACAACTTCCATCACGCGTTCCCGCGTTCCGCGCGCCACGGCGCGCTCGCGCATCAAATCGATCCCGGCGCGGTGCTGATTCGCGCGTTCGAACGCGCGGGGTGGGCCACCGACGTCCGGTGGCCGACTGCGGCGCAGCTCGCGATCTGCAGGTCAGACTAAGGAATGTGCTTCTCTCCCGACGCCGACGCGGTCGTCGGGGGAATCGTCGTGGTGATCGGTTTGGATGCGCTCCGGCACGTCCGGGAACCGAAGCAGATCGTGCTCGCGTCGCTGCCGCTCCTGTTCGGGTTGCATCAGATCGACGAAGCGTTCGTG
Organism: Actinomycetota bacterium; assembly: GCA_030839105.1. Taxonomy (GTDB): domain Bacteria; phylum Actinomycetota; class Acidimicrobiia; order IMCC26256; family PALSA-610; genus PALSA-610. The sequence goes on along the minus strand of JAUZEI010000341.1, from coordinate 1,417 downwards.
TGGTGGGGCCTGCAGGGCCGGATCTCGGAATCGATCGGACGGGTCGGCACGTGGGTCTACCTGCTCTTCGCGCTCGCCGCGCTCCCGGCTTTGGTGCCGTTGGCGGTCCTCGCGATCGAGCGTTCGTCGGCACGTCGGCGGGTGATCGCCGCGTTCTCCGCCCTCGGGATCGGTGTCGGTGCGGCACTCGGCATCTCCATGTTCCGAGGCCCGGTCAACGCCGCCATTGACGGCCGTCACATCGCGTACGACGTCAGCGCGTTGCATCAGGGCGGTCAGGTCACCGCGCTGTACGTGCTCGCCGCGTGCGGCGCGCTCGTGCTCTGTAGCTACCGCGACATCGCCGCGCTCGGTCTCCTCAATCTCGTGGCGGTGCCGGTGCTGATGTGGTTGACGGTCAGCGGCTTCATCTCGTTGTGGTGCTTCTGGGCCGCGATCGTGAGCGTCGTGATCGACCACCACTTGCGCCGCCGCGCAAACACGCTGCCTCGGCGGATGCAGAGATCGCGCGCGCGGGACGTGGCGAACGTAACGTGAGCGCATGCGCGTTCTCGTGGTGGGAGCCGGTGGTGTCGGAGCCGCGATCGCGCGAGCGGCTTCGGAATCCGAGGTTCTCGAGCACGTAGCGATCGCCGATGTCGACCTGACGCGCGCCACGAAGGCGGTCGAGCGGATGGCCGGTGCGAGATTCGTAGCGCGTGAGCTCGACGCCTCGAATGCGGCTGCCATCACGGAACTCGCGCGCCGGGAACGCGTCGGCGTCATCGTGAACGCGTGCGATCCGCGGCTGAATCCTTCGATATTCGCAGCGGCGTTCGACGCGGGTTGCCACTACATCGACATGGCGATGACGCTTTCGCAGCCGCATCCCGAGCGCCCGTACCAGGAAACCGGCGTCATGCTGGGCGCGGCGCAGTTCGGCGAGTCGGCGCGCTGGGAGGAGCGGGGACTCCTGGCGCTGCTCGGGATGGGCGTCGAGCCCGGCCTGTCCGACGTGTTCGCCCGCTACGCCGCCGACCATCTTTTCTCCGAGATCGACGAGGTGGGCGTGCGGGACGGCGGCGATCTCGTCATTGAGGGCTATGACTTCGCGCCGACGTTCTCGGTCTGGACCACGATCGAGGAGTGCCTGAACCCGCCGGTCGTGTGGGAACGCGAGCGCGGGTTCTTCACCACCGAGCCGTTCTCGGAGCCGGAGACTTTCGTCTTCCCGGAGGGCATCGGGCCGATCGAGTGCGTGAACGTAGAGCACGAGGAGGTGCTGCTGATCCCGCGAGCCGTGAGCTGCCGCCGGGTCACATTCAAGTACGGGCTCGGCGACGAGTTCATCGACGTGTTGCGCACGCTCGCAAAGACGGGGTTGGCGTCGACGCAACCGGTGCGCGTGCGGGGAGTGGAGGTGACGCCGCGCGACGTC
>JAUZEI010000287.1 GCA_030839105.1 Actinomycetota bacterium | reverse complement strand
CGCGGTTTGCACTGCGAACACGTCTTCGTTCGAGTGTGGGGGGACAGGCACCAAGCGCGAAGTCGCAACGTCGAACAGGTGCATCTCGTAACCGAAATCGCGCAACAGGCCGAGCACCTCGGCGCGCGACGAACCCATCTTCTTCAGCGTGCCGTTGTGCGCCTCGATCATCACGACCGGCGGATTGCCGGCGACGAGATGTTCGCGGAAACCCTGCAGCGCGAGGAGCTCGGCTCCCTCGACGTCGATCTTCGCGAGCGCGATAGGGCCCGGCGGCAATGTCGCGTCCAATGTGTCGGTCCTCACCTCGGTCGACAGCTTGTTGAACGACGTGCCCGCCACGAACTCGATGTGACTGCTCACGTCGAGATCCGCCGCGAACTGCACTGTCCCGCCGCGATCCGCGACGGCAATCTGATGCACGACGACGCGCGCGCCGAGCCGGTTGCGTTCGATGTTCGCAGTGATCGCCTCGGCTGCCCACGCCAAGGGCTCGAACACCTCCACCCGTCCGTCGGGTGCGACCGCTTCCGCGGCGGCGTACGTGAACATGCCGACGTTCGCCCCCGCGTCGACGACCAGGTCACCGGGCCGCAGGTACCGTCGGAGGAAGTTGATGTTCTCCCACTCGAAGCACTCGCCGAAATACACGAGGTTGGAGAGCGAGCCGCTGCCCGCGGGAAATCCGAGATCGAGTCCGTACGCGCGGCGCCGGATGGGGCCGCGGGTCAATCGCTTGCGGACCTGCCAGACGCACGCGCGCAATACGGCCCGGTTGGGCGCGGGTGCATTCGCCGGATGCGCGCGGACCTGGCGCAGCACCGAGCGCGTGAGCGCGACCCGGCTCCGCTTCCGAGCGCGCATCGGCGCGGGCGCGGCGCGCGGCGCGCGCTCGGCAATTTCCGGATCCACGCCCCTAGCCTGCCCCCATACCGCCTGCTCTGCCAGCATGCGAACGCCGGAAACCCTGCCAACAGTTGTCAGGAAAACTGGCGCGTGGCGCCGGAATCCCTGCCAACTGTTGGCAGGAGGACGGGCACGGAGCGCCGACCGGCTACCTCACGGGTAGGCGACGCACATCCCGCTGGGTCGTACCCTTTGCCCATGACGACGACGCAAACGCGCACCGAGTACCGCACGTGTCATCTGTGTGAAGCCACGTGTGGGCTCGAACTGCACCTCGACGGTCGCGACATCACGCTCGTCCGGGGCGACCGCGCCGACGTGTTCAGCCACGGCTTCCTGTGTCCGAAGGGCACGGCCTTGAAGCAGCTCGAATCGGATCCGGATCGGATTCGCCGGCCGTTGCTGCGCCGGGGCGACACCTTCCACGAGGTGTCGTGGGACGAGGCCTTCGAAGCCATCGATGCGGGACTCACGCCGATTCGCGAGCAGTACGGACCCGACGCGCTCGCGCTCTATCTCGGCAATCCGGGCGCACACAATCTCGCCGGCCTCGTTTACAACCGCGTGCTGCTGCAGGCGGCGCGCACGAAGAACGTCTACTCCGCGAGCACGGTCGATCAGATGCCGAAGCAGGTGTCGGCCGGTCTCATGTTCGGCGGCGCACTCACGATTCCCGTCCCCGACGTCGATCGCACCGACTACCTGCTCATGCTCGGCGCGAATCCGTACGCGTCGAACGGCTCGCTCATGACCGCGCCGGACATGCCGGGGCGACTCGACGCGTTGCGCGAGCGCGGCGGCAAGCTCGTCGTCGTCGATCCACGGCGCACCCGGACCGCCGAGGCGGCCGACGAGCATGTCCCGATTCGCCCCGCGACCGACGCGCTGTTCTTGTTCGCAGTCGTGCAGGTGGTGTTCGCCGACGGTCTCGTCGACCTCGGCACGGTTGCCGACCACGTCAACGGCGTCGAAGATGTCGCACGTCTCGCCGCGCCGTTCACGCCCGAGGCGGTCGCCGCCGCGTGCGGCATCGAAGCAACGACCATTCGCCGCATCGCCCACGAGCTCGCCGCCGCGCCGACCGCCGCAGTGTACGGACGCATCGGTACGTGCACACAGGAGTTCGGCACGCTCGTATCGTGGCTCGTCGACGTCGTGAACATCTGCACCGGCAACCTCGACCGTCCGGGCGGCGCGATGTTCACCCGGGCCGCGACGTCGACCGCGGGCGACGGGTCGGGGAAGGGCAGGGGAGTGAAGTTCGGGCGCCGCACGTCGCGGGTGCGCGGCCTTCCGGAATACTTCGGCGAGCTGCCCGTCGTCGCGCTCGCCGAGGAGATCGAGACGCCCGGTGAAGGTCGGATCCGCGCCCTCGTCACCGTGGCCGGCAATCCTGCCGTGTCGACGCCGAACTCCGACCGGATGCAGCGCGCACTTGCGACCCTCGACTTCATGGTCAGCTTCGACATCTACGTGAACGAGACCACTCGCCACGCGAACGTCATCCTCCCGCCCGAGCCGGAACTTGCGCGAGGGCACTACGACCTCGCGTTGTACAACCTCGCCATCCGGAACGTCGCGAACTACTCGCCGCCACTCGTCGAGCTCGAGCCCGGCGAGGTCCCGGAATGGCAGTCGATGCTGCGGCTCGCGGGCGTGATCGCGGGGCAGGGCGCGCACGCCGACATCGACGCGCTCGACGAGCTCGTGGTGTCCGACCTCGTGAACCGGGCCGTCGCGCGCAAGGGCTCCAATGTCGAGGGTCGCGACGCCGACGAGCTGTCGAAGGCGCTGGCCAGCCGCCGCGGTCCCGAACGGGTCCTCGACGTGATGCTCCGCACGGGGCCATACGGCGACGGGTTCGGCGCCGATCTCGACGGCCTCACACTCGCGAAGCTCGAGGCCAACCCGCACGGCATCGATCTCGGTCCGTTGCACCCGCGCATCCCCGGAGTACTCCGCACGCCGAGTGGGATGATCGAGCTCGCACCCGAGATCTGTGTCGCCGACGTCGAACGTCTGCGGGCGGTGCTCGATCGGCCCTCGGCCCGCGACGGCGGACCGCTCGTGCTCGTCGGCCGCCGCGACCTCCGTTCGAACAACTCGTGGATGCACAACCTGCCGGTGCTCGTGAAGGGGAAGGCCCGGTGCACCGTGCACGTGCATCCCGAGGACGCGGCCCGCCTCGGTTTCGCCGACGGCGTGGAAGTACGGGTGAGCTCGTCGGCGGGCGAGATCGTGCTCCCGGCCGAGGTGACCGACGCCGTCATGCAGGGTGTCGTGAGCATTCCGCACGGCTGGGGCCACGACGTCGACGGCACGCAGATCCAGACCGCGACGCGCAACGCCGGTGCGAACTCGAACGTGCTCGGGAGATCCGA
>JAUZEI010000286.1 GCA_030839105.1 Actinomycetota bacterium | reverse complement strand
CGGCTTGCGTTGGACTGCGCGCCGTGCGTTCCGACTTGGTGCGTCGACGGCGTCTTCTCACCGTGTGGACGCGTCCGGATCGATGCGAGGGCGCCGGGCCGCGACGACGATGCATCGGCGCGGGGCTGGGCGCTCGCCCACCAACACGTGTTGCGTGTCGTATCGTCAGGGATGCGACGTACGCTCGGTCAGTTCCTCCCGAGCACCCTGTCCGGACGTGAGCGTGGCCGACCAGTTTCACTTCCATCCCGACGGCTACCTGGACATGGTTCGCGCCGAGGTTCCCGACTACGACCGCCTCCAGGCGCTCGTCGCCGACGCTGCGAGGGAGATATCGGCCGACACGATCCTGGATCTCGGGACTGGAACGGGTGAGACGCTGCGGCTCGTGAGCCGGCAGCATCCCGGCGCGCACGTCGTCGGCATCGACGAGAGTGACGCGATGTTGGGCATCGCCCGGAACGTCGTCCCCGACGCCGACCTGCGTGTCGCACGACTACAGGACGAGCTTCCCGTGGGCCCCTTCGATCTCGTCGTCTCCGCGCTCGCAGTGCACCATCTCGACGCACGGGAAAAGGCGGCGCTCTTCCGGCGCGTTGCGCAGCGCCTCACCCCCGGCGGCCGCTTCGTGCTCGCCGACGTGGTCGTTCCCGACGACCCCGGCGACGCCATAACGCCGCTCGACGACGGCTACGACCTTCCGAGTACGGCGGCGGAACATCTGCAATGGCTGGCCGCGGCCCACCTCGTTCCCGCGCTGCGCTGGCAGCATCGGGACCTCGCCGTGATCGTCGCCGATCGCGCGCGGGACTGACCCGGGCGCGCTCGGCGCTCCGTCAGCGACCTTGGGGTGGCGCCGGGGAGCGGCCCGGGGTTCCCACCGTCCGTACGAACCCGGGCGCAACACGCAGGGACGGCGACGCTGCCGCTTCCTGCGAAGGCGAGACCATTCGGCCGGCGCGCACCTGCAACGCACGATCCGGCACGCACCAAGCCATGAACCAACGCATCCCTGCTCCCCCAACGCCAACCCCGAGCACGAAGCGTGACCGAGACGACCACGGACCGTCAAGCGGGCGAGTGAGATGCCGGGCCCGATGCGACGAACGTCGCAGTGCGAGGACGTGTCCGCGGCCGTGCCCCCGGATGGCAGGAGCGCACGATCTCGACCGGGTCCAGGCGGGGGGAAGCTGGACGCCGGTCGAGATCGGGCTCCTGGGAAGCACTTTTCACCCGCTACATGAGCGCGGCCTGAGGAAGCGGTCAGCAACGCCTGTGGACGCAACGATGCCCCCGTGCGGACGGGGGCATCGTCGGAGACAACCCGGGCTGGCGGGCCGAGCGGGTGTCCGAGACCTGAAAGGTACGAGCACGGCGTCACGGGAGTGTGACGATCGGCAGGTCAGGCCGACTGCGGATAACCGGCGAGGTTTTCCACCGAAGAAACACAGAGTTTTCCACTTCTTGCCCACAGGGCTGTGGGCGCACACTGCAGCTTGTGCAATCGGTCGTCGGTGACGGCCCCACCCCACTCCACCCGTTGGGGGCCGTCACCCGATCGGCACGCCCGCAAGCTTCGATGTCGTCCCGTTTGATCGCTTGCGCACCGTGCGTGCCCTCGGTCGCCTGAACACGCGCGGCGCGAGCGGCCATACTCGAGACGTGGTTCGAGAGGCGAACGCCCGGACGCGCCGGTACGAACGCGCCGTCGTGCTCTGCGAGATCGTCGCATTCGTAGTGCTCGCGGCTGTCATGTGGCACTCGACGCGCCCGACCCGCTGGGAAAAACCCATCATCCGCACGGTCGACCGACTCCCGATCCCCGTCCGCGGCTTTTGGATCTCGGCCTTCCAACCGGTTTCGTTCGCGCTCATCGCGATCGTTCTGGCCGCGGTCGTCGCCTTTGCGGGCCGGCGCCGGTTGGCCGCGTCCGGCGTGGCCGGATGTCTCGGCGCGGTACTCGCGGCCGAGCTCGTCTTCAAGCCGCTCGTCGACCGCGTCCGCACGCACGAGGTCGGCCGGCACCACCGCATCGTGCAGGTCGGCAGCGAGATGTTCCCCTCCGCGCACGTGACCGCGGCAGCCGCCCTCGCGACGTTCGTGTGGCTCGTACTCGATCGTCGGCTGGGGCTCGCACCTCTACTCGTCGCGCTTCCGTTCGTGGTGTCGTGCGCGACGATCGCCTTGCAGCTCCACTACCCCGCCGACGTCATCGGCGGGGTGCTGCTCGGCTCCACGTTCGTCTGGTGCACCGTCGCCGTGGGAAATCACTTCGCGTCGGCCGCGCCTCCCGGCCGCGAACGCGCGTACGATCCCGTCGGAACGAGTCGGTAGACGGCAACACGCCCGGCGGGTATCCGCTGCGCGGGAGAAAACGTGGGCATGCAATCGGAACCGGTTCGAGTAGGGCTGATCGGCGCGGGAATGATCGGGCAGGGGCACGCATACGCGTTGCGGCTGCTCGCGGAGGACGGGGAGGTCCGGCCGGTTGCCGTCACCGACTTCTCGCCCGAGGCCGTCGACGCCGCGCGCAAGATTTGCCCGTTCGAGCGCGTCGCAGAGGACGCGCAGGCGGTTATCGACGACCCCGACGTCGAAGCGATCGTCATCGTCACTCCGACGACGACGCACCGTGATCTCGTGCGGGCCGTCGTCGCCGCGGGAAAGCCGCTCCTGTGTGAGAAACCGCTCGCAACCCATTTCGATGTCGTGCGCGAGATGTGCGACATCGTTACCACCTCCGGCCTCACGGCCCAGGTCGGGTTCCACTCCCGTTTTCATCCCTTGATCAACGAGCTCGCGCGGCTCGTCTCCACGAACGAGCTCGGCGCGCCCATGGGTTACACGTTGCGCGACGACCAGTACTGGCCGACCGGCGACGTCGTTCCGGGCCACAGCTCCTGGCGTTCGCAGCGCGCCCACGCGGGCGGCGGCGCGCTCCTCGAACATTCGATTCACAGCGCTGACATCCTCAGCTGGTTGTTCGGGGCCGCGAACACCGTCTACGCGCGCACGCGCAACGTGTTCGGCTACGACGTCGAAGACACCGCGGTGTGCACGATCGAGCACGAGTCGGGCGTCGTCGGCACCTTGATCTCCATCTTCAACGGCGTGCGAGGTCGCGAGGAGCGCCGGGTCGAGGTGTTCTTCGAACGGGGCGCCGTCGAGGTGACCACCGACTTCCTCGTCGGTGCCCGGGAGGACAGCTTCCTCGTCCAACGTCCCGACCGCGAACCCGAGCGCGTCGATGTCGCCGCGTTGCGAGACCGGCACTTCGAATCCGAAGGCATCGTCCGTCGCGACTTCTTCGTGTACCTCTACCCGGCCGCGCGTGCCTTCGTCCGATCGGTCCGCGAGAAGCAGCCCGCGTCCCCGACATTCTCCGACGCCTTCACCGCGCACGCTCTCGTCGACGCCGCCTACCGCTCCGTCGACGACAAGTCGGCGGCGACCGTCGAGCGCGCGGTCTGATCGTTCAGTATTGCGACGAGCGCGCCAGGCGACGCAGGGTGAACGGCAGGATTCCGCCTGCGAGGAATACCTCGAGCTCGAACGGCGTGTCGATACGCGCCCGCATCGCGAACTGTTTGTCGTCGGCGTTGACTGTGACCTGACGCGGCAGCGGACCCGGCTCCGACAGCGATTCCAAGCCTGCGACGCGGTAGGTCTCGTGCCCCGTGAGGCCGAGGGACGCGACGGTCGAGCCGTCGACGAACTCGAGCGGGAGCACACCCATCCCGACCAGGTTCGACCGGTGGATGCGCTCGAAGCTCTCGACCAGAACCGCGCGGATTCCGAGCAGCTTCGAGCCCTTCGCGGCCCAGTCGCGCGACGAACCGGAGCCGTACTCCTTGCCCGCGAGCACGACGAGCGGCACGTCCTCGCTCGCGTACTGCATCGCAGCGTCGTAGATCGTCATCGGAGCGGTCTCCGGAAGATGCACAGTGACGCCGCCCTCGGTCCCCGGTGCGAGCCGGTTGCGCAGGCGAATGTTCGCGAAGGTGCCCCGCACCATGACCTCGTGATTGCCCCGGCGGGAGCCGTACGAGTTGAACTCGGCGTAGGGCACGCCGTGCTCGAGCAACCACTTTCCTGCCGGACTGTCGCGCCGGATCGCGCCGGCCGGTGAGATGTGATCAGTGGTGACGCTGTCGCCGAGCAGGGCGAGTACGCGTGCGTCGGCGATGTCGTGCACCTCGGGCGCGGTCGCGGTGATGCCTTCGAGGAAGGTCGGGCGGCGGATGTACGTCGACTGCGGGTCCCACTCGTACCGATCTCCGGTCGGCGCAGGCAGCGCGCGCCAGTTCTCGTCGCCGTCGAGAATCGCCGCGTAGGTCTCTACGAACATCGAACGGTCGAGCACCGATCCGACGACTTCGGCTACTTCCGCTTCCGAGGGCCAGAGTTCACGCAGATAGACGGGCGAGCCGCTCGGATCGCGGCCCAGCGGTTCGCCGACGAGGTCGACGTCCATCGTCCCCGCGAGTGCGTACGCAACGACCAGCGGCGGCGACGCGAGATAGTTCATCCGGCAGTCGGGAGAGATGCGGCCCTCGAAGTTGCGATTACCCGAAAGCACCGACGCGACGGAGAGGTCGCCGTGATCGATGGCGTCCGAGATCTCGGGCGCGAGCGGGCCGGAGTTCCCGATGCACGTGGTGCAGCCGTAGCCGACGATGTCG
>JAUZEI010000255.1 GCA_030839105.1 Actinomycetota bacterium | reverse complement strand
TAGGAGCGGCATATTGCGGACGCTCGGCCGGCGCGCGAGACGCATGTGACAGTCGTCACTGCCGCTCAATTCCGCCCGGGATGCGATCCGATGTTCTTCACGGTTCGCCCCTCAGCGAATCTTGCATTGGATGTGACATCGGGAACGGCCCTCGCAACGTGGCGGGGGCCGTTTCTGCTTGGCGCTCTGCTGTCGGCGGCACGAGTGCGCCCGGTAGCGTCCGCTCCTCGTGAGCGACGACGGATTCTCCAGCGGCTTCGGGGGCCGGACGGCCATCGTCGGCATCGGCGAGACCGACTACGTGCGCGGCGCGCCCTTCCTTCCTGTTGAGCTGATCCTCCAAGCCGCGGAGGCGGCGATCGCCGACGCCGGGCTCGTTCCCACCGACATCGACGGCATCATCCCGCCGCCCGGTTACACGACGAGCGAAGAGCTCGCCGCGAACCTCGGTATCGACACGCTGCGCCTCGCGACGACAGTGCACATGGGTGGCGCGAGCCCGACCGCCTCGTTGCAACACGCGGCCCTGGCGGTCGCGGCCGGAATCGCGCGCCACGTGCTGGTCGTCGTGGGCTGGAACGGCTACTCCGCATTCCGGCCCCGGGACGGCGTGCCGCGACCGCGGCGGGGGATGGACGGCAGTGCGGTCGGTGACGTCGTGCTCGACTACTACCTGCCGTACGGTGCGCGCTCCGCCGCGCAGTTCTATTCGTGGATCGCGATGCGGCACAAGCAGCTCTACGGGACGCTCGACACCGACACCGGCGAGATCGCGGTGACGTTCCGAGCTCACGCCCAGCTCAACGAGCGGGCGCTGATGCGCGGCACGCCCCTGACGATGGACGAATACCTCGCGTCCCGATGGGTGTCCGAGCCGTTCCGGTTGTACGACTGCTGCCTCGAGACCGATTGCGCCGCCGCGGTGGTCGTCAGCGCGGTCGACAGTGCGCGCGACGGACCCCACACGCCCGTGGTCATCCTCGCCGGCGCGGAAGGGCATCCCTATCCCGCCGACGACATCGCGAACCGGCCCGACCTGTTCCGCATCGGCCTCTCCGACGCCGCACCGCGCGCGCTCGCCGCGGCCGGAGTTCGTGCCGACGAGCTCGATTTCATGGAGCTCTACGATTGCTTCACGTACGTCGTGCTGCTGCAACTCGAGGCGCTCGGACTGTGCGGCCGCGGTGAAGCGGGTCCCTTCGTGCGCGACGGAGTGTTGCGTCTCGATGGCGGCGCGCTTCCGACGAACACGCACGGCGGACTTCTCTCGCAGGGTCACATGTGGGGCATGAACCACGTCGTCGAAGCCGTGCGTCAGCTGCGCGGCGCCGCGGGCGCGGCGCAGGTCGCGAACGCGGAGATCGGTTGTGTCACCGGCTGGGGCGACTTCGGCGACGGCAGCATCGCCATCCTGGCGCGCGACCGGTGAGCGATCGCCTGTTGCCTTCCACCGACGGCCTCAACGGCGAGTTCTACGCGTATCTCGCGCGCGACGAGCTTCGACTGCAGCGATGCACCGCATGCGGAGCCTGGCGCCATCCACCCCGGGTGCGGTGCGCACACTGCGGGTCGCACGAGGTCACCTGGGAACCGGCGACCGGGCGCGGCCGCGTCTATTCGTGGACCGTCACCCACCGCGCCGTCGACCCCGCCTTCACGCCTCCGTATGCGATCCTCGTCGTCGAGCTCGAAGAGGGCCCGCGCGTGGTCGGCAACCTGCGCGGTCTCGAACCATCCAAATTGGTGCTCGATCTGCCCGTCGTCGTCGAGATCGAGCACGCGTCCGACACCGTCGGGCTCCTTTGGTTCAGGCCCGCGTAGCGCGCGCCGATCAGATGGAGCTGCGGAAGGATCCGCGGTGTACTCGCTCCCGGGACCGGGGCACAGCTCAAGGACGAGGTGGCCATGGACGGCCGTCGCGCGCGCATCGTTTTGGCTGTCGGCGACGACGCCGGACCGGTCGAGATCCGGCGCGCCTTTCGGGCCCGGGTACTCGTCACCCACCCCGACCACGGCGGCAACGGGGAAGCGTTCGCGGAGGTCGTCGAGGCCCTCGACAGGCTCGACAGACTCGGGGCTCTCGCCCCGCCGCACGCGCCGGGTGTCACCGTCGCCGTCGCACCCCGGGACGGAATCGAGCCGAGATTCGATTCCTACGACGCCCCGCGCCGCCTCGCACCGATCCGCACCTTCGCGGACGTGCTACAGACCGCGATCGCCCGACTCGTCTGAACCCGCCACCGGCGGTCCCACGAATTCCGTGCCCCCGCTCGAACACGCTCGCGTGGCGTCGTAGTGAAGCTGAGTAGCGTCCGCGCATGGAGCTCTGGGAGTTACAGGCACGCGAAGCCGTTCGGCACACGATCGCGTCGTACACCTACGCGGCCGACAATGGGCGGTTCGACGACGTTGCCGCATTGTTCGCGGTCGACGGCATGCTCGAGGTGCAAGGGACGGGCGGTGCCCTCGCAGAAGGCCGCGACGCGATCCTCAGGTTCTTCCACGGGGTCGGCGGTGACGTCGTGACGACCGCGCCTCCGGGACGCATGCAACACCACGTGTCGAGTGTGCGCGTCGAGGTCGTCTCGCCCACCGAGGCGCGCGCGACGTGCTACTTCACGGTAATGACCGGTGCCGGTGTCGACCACTGGGGCCGTTACAAGGACCGCTGCGCACCCGATGCCGAGGGTGACACCGGTCGATGGTTGTTCGCGCACCGCCTGGTGCGTACCGACGGCCGAACACCCGGCGGTTGGGCCGACGCCCGCTGATACGTCGTCGACGGCGCCGGCTCCTACGCGTACGCCTCGATCGGCGGGCAGCTGCAGAAGACGTTGCGGTCGCCGTAGACGCCGTCGATGCGGCTCACCGGCGACCAGTACTTCGCGTGCCGCAGGCCGGCAACCGGGAACGCGGCGAGCTCGCGTGAATACGGTCGCGCCCAGTCGTCGGCGGTCACGTCCTCGGCCGTGTGCGGCGCGTGGCGCAACGGGTTGTCGGCCGCGGTCCACTCCCCCGACGCGACCCGGTCGATCTCCTTGCGGATCGCGATCATGGCGTCGAGGAACCGGTCGAGCTCGCCCAGATCCTCGGATTCGGTGGGCTCGATCATCAGCGTGCCCGCCACCGGGAACGACATCGTCGGTGCGTGGAATCCGTAATCGATCAGGCGCTTCGCGACGTCGTCGACGGTCACACCGGTCGCGTTGGTGATCGGACGGATGTCGATGATGCACTCGTGCGCGACGAGGCCGTTGGCGCCCGTGTACAGCACCGGATAGTGCGGCGCCAGCTTCGCCGCGAGGTAGTTGGCGTTGAGGATCGCGACGTGCGTGGCACGGGTGAGGCCGATGCCGCCCATCATCTGTACGTACATCCACGGGATCGGCAGGATGCCGGCCGAACCCCAGGGAGCCGCGCTGATCGCGCCGATGCCGCTTGCCGGACCGGCCTCCGCGCGCAGCGGGCTGTTCGGCAGGAACGGCGCGAGATGTGCGCGTACTCCGATCGGCCCGACGCCGGGGCCTCCACCGCCGTGCGGGATGCAGAACGTCTTGTGCAGATTCAGGTGCG
>JAUZEI010000204.1 GCA_030839105.1 Actinomycetota bacterium | reverse complement strand
ATTGCCTCGCGGCTTGGATCTGCGAGATGGATGAACGCGTCGTCGGCCACGTAGCGCTCCATAGTGTTTGGTCTGACGAAGTCGCGTCGCTCGCCTCCGCAGCGCTCCAACGACCTCGAAAAACATTGGGAGCAGTCTCTCGCTTGTTTGTCGATCGGACTGCGCGCCGCCGCGGCGTCGCCCGCGCGCTGCTCGATGAGGCGACCCGTGAAGCACACTTCCGTGGCCTGTGGCCCGTGCTCGATGTGGTCACCACGTACGCACCCGCAGTCGCGCTCTACGAACGAGAGGGATGGAAGCGCCTCGGGACGATCGACCACCCGATGCCGGACGGAAGCTCCATCGCCGAACACGTCTATGCCGCGCCTACGCTCTGAAATCGCCGCACATCAACTGCCGATCGGTGCTCGCCGCGCCGGGCGCGAGATCGGGCAAGCTGGTCGGCTAACGAAGCGGATGCCACACTTGCACGATGAGATCGACTGCGGAGACGGCGGAGAGCGTCGTTTCTCGGCGCGCTGCCGCCGTCGGCCTGGCGATCACGTTCTTGGTCACCGTCGGTGCGTGCGTGAAGCTGGGCGCCGACCATGTTCAGATCGGCCCGCAGAGACTCTCGCCAATCTCGATTTCGCTTGACGCGTGTCCCTACCTCGGGGCCGTTCATGCCGTCTCAGTGAAGCTCAACGACCAATGGGCGTATGCACTCGATGGCACGGTTACGTGGCCGACGTTCCGTAGCGAACTTCTCGAGGAGCTGCCGATGCTGGAGGGTGCGCTCAGCCGCGCCGAGTCCCACGTCCCGGAGCGAATCGCGAGCAGGCTCGAAACCGTGGCCCTGGATGTTCATCTCGGGCGGGCGGAGCTAGCGCACGCGACCTCGGTCGCTGATGTGGTCTTCCCAGGCGGAGGGACCCGCGTCGCGCCGGTCTTCGACGGAGTGGCGGCGCTCAGCGAGGCGAGCGACCTGGTCGGCAGCGTCTGCGGATGGCGGCTCGCGCCCTCAAACGCGCTGACGCCATAACTGCCGATATTTACTCGCCGGGGGAGCGCGTGCTCGGGCAGCATTCTGCACATGCGAATCCGCCCGTTCGAGGCTTCCGATGCTGTCACCGTGGTCGACCTTTCCTTACGCGCTTGGGCCCCGGTCCACGCCTCGATCCGCGAGGCGCTCGGTCCCGAGATCAATGACGCCCTGCAACCCGATTGGCGCGCCAAGCAGCGGCTCGACGTGGAGGACGTGCTTGCCGGGACGACCAACAACGTGTGGGTGGCTGACGCCGATGGCCTCCTCGCGGGCTTCGTGGCCGTCCGAATCCACGACGACCGCCGCATCGGTGAGATTGAGATGCTCGCGGTTGACCCGCCTCATCAAGGTGCGGGAATCGGCACCGCACTCACGAAATGGGCCCTCGACTGGATCAAGGCATCTGGCATCAGGGTCGCGATGGTTGGAACCGGCGCCGATCCCGGACATGCGCCCGCTCGACGCACCTACGAGAACGCGGGGATGAAGCTCGTGCCGATGGCCCGCTACTTCATGAGGCTCTGAGGTGCACCGCACTGCCGATCGGCGCTCGCTGTAAACGTCCCAGAACGGGCAGTCTGTGCGGCTCCGAGAGCCCTGTTCACATCACGACAAAACCGTTACATTTCGTCCGCGCGGGGCTGGCCAAACAGCTACCGCCCCGTCCCCGGCACATGGTCGAGGCAAAAGTAGGGGAGACGAACATGGCTGAGTCACCGACGATCGTCCTCGTCCACGGTGCGTGGGCCGACGCGACTGGCTGGGAGCCTGAGATCCGTGCCCTGCAGGAGCGAGGGTACTCCGTCATCGGGTTCGGCAACCCGCTACGCGATCTCGCCGGTGACGCCGCGTACCTTGCCGACTTCCTTCGGACGCTCAACGGGCCGATCGTGCTCGTCGGCCACTCCTACGGCGGAAATGTGATCTCCGTTGCCGCGATCGGCAACGAGCAGGTCAAGGCGCTCGTCTATATCAACGGTTGGATGTGCGACGTGGGCGAGAGCCAGCAGGAACTTCTTGAGAAGTTCGAGGGCAGCCTGGTGGGGCCGTCGATCAGGCCCGTTCCGTTCACCAACCCTGACGGGAGCGAAGGCGCCGACCTCTATCTCGCCGCCGACGCGTTTCCTGCAGCCTTCGCCGCGGACGTCGATCCAAAGACGGCCGCAGTGATGGCCGCGGCACAGCGGCCCTACGCCGCCGCCGCGTTCGCAGCCACGCCGTCTGCTCCACCAGCTTGGAAGACACTGCCGTGCTGGTATTTGCTCGGTACCGACGACAAGGCGATCCCACCGGCGCTCCAGCGATTCATGGCCGAGCGCGGGAACGCGACGATCGTGGAAGTCCCTGCTTCGCACGTCTCGTTCGTGTCTCAGCCCGACGCCGCCACGCAAATCATCTTGCAGGCGGTCGAGGCGACAGCCGCCGACTAGCGCGCCATATCTGCTGCGGGCTCAGGTGGTCATCGCAACGCTTCGTCGAGTGCTTGTGATGGTGATCTCCATCCGAGGGTTTGTCGAGGGTGACGGTAGCGGTCATCGCGCTGATCGTCGTAACCGTCGGCGCTCGCTTACCTCGTACACACTCGCTCAACCTCGGCTTCCGCAGTCGGGTGCCGAGTATCCGTCTCTGACAGTGCCCGCACAATCTCGTTGATTCGGGCCGATCGTTAGTTCCGGGCCATGATCGGCTTGGCTTCGTCATTACAGCTTCTCGTCCTGCGGTGAGCGTGAGCTGCGTGAACTAGGCGCACCGCTGGCGGGCGCGAGAACTGCCGCGCTCGGTGCTCGCCATAAGCGTCCCGTCGGGCAATCTGGCGCGACGTGTGACACTGGGGCCCGATGTCGCTGAGACAAGCCGGGTGGAATGCGTTGGCCGAAGCTGTAGCGCCGGGCGCGCGTGCAACGCGGTTGCGTCGCTTGGCGGGAGCCGGGATGACCGATGCCTACGACGTGACACTCGATCGGACGCCCCGCCGAGTGGTCGTGAAGCTCTATCGTGCCGGCGACGGTACGGCACCGTTGGAGTGGAGTCGTCTCGAGTTCGCCCAGCGGGTCGCGCTCCCGGTGCCTGAGCCGATCGTTGCTGATCTGGAGTCCGTCTGGTTCGGCAGGCCCACCGTGGTCATGTCGCGGTTGCCTGGGCGTCCGGACTTGACGCCCAAGGACGTCGACTCGTGGGTCGGGGCGC
>JAUZEI010000196.1 GCA_030839105.1 Actinomycetota bacterium | reverse complement strand
CACCCGCGTCAACGGCGGCGCGCACGTCGCCGCGTGCGCCGTGCCTGCCCCGGGTCCGATCGCCGGGAACGCGACAAAGGCGACGAATCCCACGATCGCGACGCGCCACGCGGAACCGACTCGGCCGGACTCTCGCCGACCCACCACCCGCATCCTCACCCGCAACTCCCCACCCGCTACGCGCGCCCGATGTCTTTGTACTCGGCCGAGCGCGCCCGAGCCATACGTTCCCGACATCGCGTCGAAGGCATGAGGACCGAGTTGACACTGGGGCAACTGTTGCGTGAAAACTGCTCGGGTCGGCACGTTGCGAACCGAGGCGGGCCCCGGCGAGGCCGAGACGTAGGTCGACTACGCGACCTTCCTTCGGACCTCCACCGCGGAGAAGTTCCACCGATCCGTCAGCGGCGCGGTGTCGTTGATCTTGACGTTGGAACCGGCGGCGCCGGTCGGCGCGCTGAGCGCCTGCAGCCAGAAGGTGTCGCCCGAGGACCCGTCGAGCCATTGCTGGACCATCGTCTGACCGGCTCCGACGGTGCGCGCCGCGGCGCGGTCGATGTCGTTCCCGACGGCGTACACGCGCGAAGCCGATCCCGCAGTCGTCAGCGAAAGCGTCGGCGCGCCCGATGCCGCGCCCGCGGCTACCCGCGTGCCGATCCCCGAGGCGCCCTTGAACGCCAGGACGGTGAGCGACTGGTCGAGGCCGCCCGACGTCGCCGACCTCACGACCGCGTTGGTCAGCGGCGCGGACGCGAGCGCATGCCAGACCTCGGTTGTGCCTCCGCGCGCGTTCGACCGCACGTCGACCGTCCAGGTGAGTCCGGCGCCGGTTACCGCGGCGGTGACCCGCGGCGAGGTCGGTCCGTCGGCGCTCACGAACGCGACGATCAGGTCTCCGGCCGAGGGCGTGCTGAAGGGCGCCGTCGACACGGTTCCGCGGCCGTTGACCGACACCTTTCGCTCCACCACGATCGGTACCGAGACGGGCGTGACCGCGTTCGACGGCGCGGACGGCGCGCTGCTTCCGGCACTGTTCGACGCCACGACCCGGAAGGTGTAAGTCGTGCCGTTGGTGAGTCCGGTCATCACGGTCGACCTCGACGGCGGATTCCCGGTGATGGTCTTCGGCGACTGGGCGACGGAACCCACGTACGGGGTCACCGTGTACGAAGTCGGCGCTCCACCGGAAGTGGGCGCGTTCCAACTCACGTTCGCGAGCGCGTTGCCCGCGGTCGCGGTCACGTTGGCCGGGACACCGGGCGCGGTCGGTGTCCCGGAGCCGGAGTACACGACGTCGACCCAGTAGTTCTCGGCGTTGAAGGTGTTGGTCGGGAAGGTAGGGGTCGAGCTGTACTTGTAGAGCCCGTTCGGCGCCGACGTCGTGTTGTGCAGGGCGTGGAGCGGAACACTGTCGGTTGCCGCGCGGAAGTCGGGTTGCGCGGGCGGACCGAAGAAGTACCCGGCCGCCTCGGAGTAGTGACCCGACGGGGCGTGATAGCCCGCGACGTAGTTGGTGTTGGCGGCGATCGCGATCGGTGTCGCGAAGTCGGCTTGTTGCCAACCCGAGCCGGTCTCGTTGGCGAACGTAGCCGTCCCGAGCAGTTGCCCACTCTCGGTCCAGAGGTTTGCCGTGTGGGTCCCGGTATTGGTCGGCGCCTTGTAGAAGCGCACGGCCGAGATGGTCCCGGCCGCGTCGCTCCGGAAGCGCATCCCGAGCTCCGTAGCGCGCCCGTCGTTGGAGTCGACGTTCGTCGGCACCGTGCTCGGTGCCCAGATGGAGCACGGGCACGAGACGTTCACCGTGCTCCCGACGCGTGGGCTCTCGACGTTTGCGCTGTCGTCGGAGGCGCGCGTACGGATGACTGTGCTCGGATGTCCGTGGGCGGTCCACTGGTACGTCCAGCTACTGGTACCGGACGCGGGATGCCAGGTCGTGCCGCCGTCGGTCGAGACCTCGACGCCTGCGACCACGCCGCCGCCCGTGTCGGTCGCGGTGCCGCGGATCGTCGCGACGGCGCCGTCCGCGAAGGAGGCGCCCGACGCGGGACTGGTGATGCTCGACGTCGGAGCCGTGGCATCGGTCGACGCGGTTGCGGCCACGAGACCGCTGATCAGGGTCGAGGGCTGCGCGTGCATGTCGGCGAAGAGGTTGACGGTCGCCTGCTGCATGTTGACGTCGGCGGGCTTGCGCGCCGGGTTCAAGGAGTCGAGACCCCACGCCCATTGCACGGTGCCCGCGCCGAACACCAACGCGCCTGAGGGCGCGCGATACAACGTGAGATGGTGGGTCTTCGCCACACTGTTGGCCGTGGCGTTGCCGTAGTCGGTGAACACCTGCGCCGTTGCCGTCGTCGACGACATGTCGATCAGTCCCGACGGCCGGAACCCGTTGTCGGCGTCCTCGTCCCACTCATAACCGAGTGTGCCGGTGCCCGGCGCGAGCGTCAGCGTCTGGCCGGCCGCCAGACTCGCCACCGCGGTGTTGCGCCAGAACCGCAGGCCCGCGTATTGCGACGGGACCTGCATGTCG
>JAUZEI010000180.1 GCA_030839105.1 Actinomycetota bacterium | reverse complement strand
GAGGAGCTCGGCGGTGGCGGCACCCACGCCCCGCGATGCGCCCGTGACGATTGCGACTTTGCCGGTGAGGTCCATGCCGGCGACGTTAGAGCGCGGGCAGCGCCTGATGCACCGTGAGCGAGTCGGCGTAGAAGTCGCCGTGTTCGCCGACGCGCGCGACCACGGCGTCGGCCTCGAACGCGAGCGCGTCCGGCTCGTTCGCGTCGAGCGCGGCTTCGACCTCCGACCACGCGAGCGGGGTGGAGATCGTCGGCCGGTCTCGCAGGCGCAACGAGTACGCGCAGACGGTCGTCTTGTGCCGGTCGTTCTGGCTCCAGTCGATGAACACCTTGCCCGGGCGTTTGGCGCGCGTCATGTCGACGAGGACACGATCCGGGTCGCGCGACTCGAGCAGTTGACCCAGCGCGAGTGCGAACCGCTTCGTGTCGTCGTCGCTCGCGCCCGAACCGAGCACGGGCACCGAGAGGTGCAGGCCCTTGCCGCCCGAGGTCTTCACGACACACTCGAGATCGAGCTGGGCCAACGTGTCGCGCAGGTCGAGCGCGACCCGGCAACACTCGATGATCGTCGCCGGCTCTCCCGGGTCGAGGTCGATCACCATCGCGGTGGGATGGGGCGGATCCTCGAGCGTCCACTGGTGCGTGTGCAGCTCCAGAGCGGCGAGGTTGGCGAGCCAGACGAGGGCCGGCACCTCGTCGATGATGCAGCCCTTCGTCCCACCTGTGGCCTCGTTGCCCGGCGCGGTGTCGATCCAGTCGGGGTGATGGCGGGGGCAATTCTTCTCGAAGAACCGGGGCCCGTTCGGCCCGTCCGGCGCCCGGACCAGTGTGGGCGGGCGGCCCGCGAGGTGGGGGAGGATGGTCGGTGCGATGCGCCGGTAGTAGTCGATCACGTCGGCTTTGCGGAATCCCGCCGCCGGATAGAGGATCTTCTCGAGGTTCGAGACCTTCAGCTCCCGGCCGTCGATCTCGATCGTCTGGCTGCTCCCCTTCGCCGTCGCCATATCGAGGGGGAACCCTACGCCCCGAGGCGAAAGCCGCCCGGTGAGACTGGGTGTCCGCCCGACGGCCCCCTGGGTAATCTCGGAGGATGCCCAGTGCCATTTGGACCGGCTCGATCAGTTTTGGTCTCGTGCAGGTACCCGTTCGCCTCGTGAGCGCGACCAAGAGCCGCGACGTGAGCTTCAACCAGCTCGAGGAGGGGACAGGCGCGCGCATTCGCTACAAGAAGGTCTCCGACCAGACCGGCGAAGAAGTGCCGCCCGACAAGATCAAGCGGGGCTACGAGATCTCCAAGGGCCGTTACGTGATGATCGAACCCGACGAGCTCGACGTGTTGCGCCCGAAGGGCAGCCACGCGATCGAGATCGAGGAGTTCGTCGACCTGGACGAGATCGACCCGCTGTACTTCGAACAGCCCTACTACCTCGTGCCCGACGCCAAGGGTGTCAAGCCGTACAAGCTCCTCGTCGAGGCGATGAACGAGCTGAACAAGGTCGCGATCGGTCGCATCATCGTGCGCAGCAAGGAGCGCCTGGTCGCCATCCGCACTGTCGACGACATGCTGTGCATCGAGACGATGCGGTACGCCGACGAGGTGTTGCCGCGCGAGGGACTCATCCCGTCCGACAGCGACGTCGAGCTGACCGATCGGGAGGTCGCGATGGCGCGCCAGCTCGTGGAGTCGCTCGCCTCCGAAGAGTTCCTGCCCGAGAAGTACCACGACGAGTACCGCGAGCAGGTGCTCGACCTCATCGAGCGCAAGGCCGCGGGCGAGTCGATCGTGGCGGAGCCCATGGTCGAGGCGCCGGCCAAGGTCCTCGACCTCGTGGCCGCGCTGGAGGCGTCGCTGGAAAAGGCGCAGCACGCCAAGGAACGCCATCCGAGCGTCGCGGCCGCGTCGGCCAAGAAGTCGGCCGGGAACGGGAAGGCAGCTGCGAAGAAGGCGCCCGCAAAGAAGACGGCGACGAAGGCACCCGCCAAGAAGCGCAGCGCGTAGTTTCGGCGCGCTATCCGGGCTGCGCTTTCAGGTAGCGGGTGAGCTGGTCGCGTATTGCGCGGAGCTCGGCGAGATTGGTGTCGCGCAGTGCGGAGCCGACCTTGGCGATGTAGCGGTTCAACTCGTCGCGCACGCCGCGGAGTTGGATGAGCCGGATGCGTCCCGAGGTCGGGCGTGGGTTCGCGATGTAGTGGTTGAGCTCGTCGCGAATGTGGCGGAGCTCGGTGAGCGGTGAGCCGCCGGACACGGTCGTCGGTGCCGGGGGCACAACCATCAGGTCGACGGCGGCGCGCGGCCGGGACCCGAGATCGGGCGCCGAACCGAACCCGGACACCGACCCGTCGGCGCCGAGCAGGTAGTAGCCGTCGTTGGTCGAGACGGCCCGCATCCGAATCGTCGCCGGGTAGGTCCCGTCGGGGCGGGTGCGGGTACTCGGCAGGCTGCCCTCGTAAGGCACGTCGAAGGCGAAAATCCCGCCGTCGGACGCGACGAGCCAGTAGCCGCGCCCATCGCCGGAACTGGCGATCGACATCACCGGAGCGGCAAGGTGGATGCCGCCGGTCGAGCCGTGGAAGCGCGCGTCGCCGAAGGAGAAGACCCCGCCGTCGGCGGCGACGAACCAGTAGCCGTGGCCGCTCCGGGTAACGGCCAGGTCGAGCACGCGCGCGTTGAGCAACGTGCCGCCGG
>JAUZEI010000164.1 GCA_030839105.1 Actinomycetota bacterium | reverse complement strand
TCGAAGAGAACGCCGGCCTGCGCGGCAAACAGACCCAGGCCGACGCGGCGATCAAGGAGAACAGCGAGCTGAAGAAATTGCTCGCGTTGCAGAACGCGCTGCTCGTCAAGAACGTGAACGGACTCATCGTGGGTCGTGATCCGGGCAACTTCGACCCGACGCTCACCATCGACAAGGGATCGGAGGCCGGAATCTCCGTCGACATGCCGGTCATCGCGCCGGAGGGCATCGTGGGCAAGGTGATCGAGGTGTGGAACGGCGGCGCGAAGATCCAAGTGCTCACCGATCCGAACTTCGCGGTCGGTGTGCAGACTCCGGGTCACGCGGCCTCGGCCGGCCATCCGGCGTCGCCCGCGACGACAGCGGTTGCGTCGGGCCAGAACGATTCGCATGACCTCATCGTGCAGTTCGACGCGGGTACCAGGTTGGTGAAGGGCGATCCGATCGTGACGTCGCCGCAGTCGACGATCTTCCCGGTGGGTCTGCCGGTCGGCACGATCTCCGGCATCACCAACTTGCCGGGCAACACGGGCGTGAGCGCGACGATCACGCCCTACGTGCATCTCGGCGCGCTGCAACACCTCACCGTGTTGCTGTGGCCCTCGGGCGTGACCGGGCCGGTCCTGCCGACGACAACGACCACGACCGTGCCGGGCGCGACGACGACCACGAATCCGTTCTCGACGACGACCACCAATCCGTTCTCGCCGACGACGACGAACCCGTCTGCGACGACGACAACCACTGTGCGGACCGGGCCGTGACGCGCGCGGCGCGGCTCGGCGCGCTCATCGCGTTGATCGTCGTGATCCAGGTCGCGGTGTTCCCGCACCTGCGACTGTTCGGCGTCGTTCCCGACCTGGGGCTGCTCGTCGCGCTCGCGGTCGGTTACCAAGAGGGCCCCGAGGCGGGTGCGATCGCCGGGTTCGTCGCCGGTTTCGGTTTCGACTTGTTCCTGGAGACCCCGTTCGGGCTCGACGCGCTGACCTACGCGATCGTCGGTTACAGCATCGGCGTCCTCGAGTCCGGTCTCTTTCGATCGCCGCGCTGGCTGCCGTCGTTCCTCGGCGCGGTGGGCGGCCTGGCGGGCGGTCTCCTCTTCATCGGTCTCGGTGTGCTCGTCGGCGTCGATGCAGTGAAGGGCACGCACGGCGTCGTCACCATCTCCTACGCGGCGGTGTACGACGCGTTGCTTGCACCCTTTGTGTTCTTCCTGGTCAGGCGCGTGCTCGGGACCGACGACCGGGTGCGGGACGCCTGGTCGACGCGCTGACTCTCCCGACCGAACGCGCTCGGTGCCCCGCCACTAGCGTGCAACGCGTCTCGATGAACCCTCTCTTCGCATGAGCGACAACAGCCGCGTCCGGGTGAGCATTGTCGGCGTCGTGATCGTCGCCCTCTTTGCGTCGCTTTTCGCGCGCCTCTGGTTCCTGCAGATGGGTCCGGAGCAGAAGCTCGGTCAGCCCGTGAGCTCGCTCGGAACGCGCGTCATCCAGACCGAGTCGCCGCGCGGCGAGATTCTCGACCGGAACGGGAAGGTGCTGGCGCAAGACGTCGCGGCCTGGGCCGTCACCGTCGACCGCAACCTCTCGAAGACGGCGCGCGATCGCGTGCTCGGCCAGCTGTCCGAGGTGCTCGGCATCAAGGAGCCGACGCTGCTCGCGAACTACGTGAGCCCGCGGCAGTCGCCGCTCATGCCCGCAGTCGTCGCGCTGCGTGTCCCACTGGCGCAACAGCTCGCGATCCGCGAACACCGGGAGTCGTATCCCGGTGTCAATGTCACCGAGCTGACCATCCGCGCGTATCCGTACGACGGGTTGGCCTCGCAACTGCTCGGCTACGTCGGGGGCGTCGATGCGGTCGATCCGAAGTTGTTCAAGCAACTGCGGGCGAAGGGCTACCAGACCGGCGACCTCATCGGTCGCAGCGGCGTGGAGGCCGCGTACGAGTCGCAGCTCCGGGGCAGGCCGCGCAAGGTAACGGTGCAGGTTGATCCGACCGGTCGACAGGTCGGCGCGCCGATCAATGTCGACCCCGGCACCGTCGGCAACAACGTCAGGCTGACGATCGATATCAAGGTTCAGCGCGCGGCGGAGAGAGCACTCGCGGAGGGAATCCTCGCGGCGCGCAACGAACAGGACATCACGACTGCGAAGACGGGCTACACGAAGCTGAAGGCGACGGGCGGATCCGTCGTCGTGCTCGACGTGCACAACGGCTCGGTGGTCGCAATGGCCAACTACCCGACCTATCCGTTGTCGTGGTGGGTGGGCGGTATCTCGGCCGACCACTACACACAACTGAGCAATGCCGACGCGCAGAATCCGCTGCTCAATCGGGCGACGGAGGGCCAATACGCGCCCGGATCCACGTTCAAGCTCGTTCCTGCGATAGCGCTCAATCAATACAACGTGCTCGGTGCGTCGAACTACGTCGACGACAAGGGCTTCGTGCGCATCAACGGATCGACCTTCAACAACGACAACAACACGGTGAACGGTCCGGTCAATCTGCAGAAGGCGCTCACCCTCTCGAGCGACGTGTACTTCTACAACGCGGGCTTCGACTTCTGGAACATCTGGAACGTCGATCCCAACCGTGGACTGGGCATCCAACACGTGGCCAGTGATCTCGGATTCGGCAAGTCGAGCGGGATCGAGGTCGGCGACGCCGTGGGTCGCATTCCGGATCCGACTTGGCGCGCCGCCTTCGCGAAGGCGAACTACAAGACGGCCGAGGAAGTTCGCCAGAACTCGATCTGGTATCCGAAGGACAACATTTTCACCGCGGTCGGACAGGGCGATGACTTCGTCACCCCGCTTCAGCTCGTGAACGCGTACGCGTGCTTCGCGAACGCCACCGCGAACGGAGGCAAGGGCACGTTGTGGACGCCGCACGTCGGCCAGAGCGTGTCGAATCCGGTGACGCGGAAAGCGGTAGAGAGCTACACGCCCAAGGCGATCGGGAACGTCACGATCGACCCGTACGTCCTGTCGCAGATCTCGGCCGGCTTCAACGGTGTGATCTCCGATCCGAAGGGCACCGCCTACGAAGCGTTCAAGGGCCTCCCCGTCGCGGTCGCGGGCAAGACCGGTACCGCGCAGATACCCGGTAAGGGGCCGACGTCGCTGTTCGCGTCGTACTTCCCCGTCGACAATCCGCGGTACGCGGTAGTCGCGGTGGTCGAGCAGGCCGGGCACGGCGCGCAGATCGCGGCGCCGGTCGTGCGCCAGGTCATCGAGTCCATGAGGAATCTGCCATCGACTCCGATCCCGACCGTCGTCCCCGGCGCCAAGGACTGATGGCCACTCTCGCCGCATCCGCAGGTCGTCGTCGCCCCGTATCCGCGACGAGCTTCCTCGCGCACGTCGACGTTGCGCTGCTCGCCCTGCCTCTCGCGATCAGCGCGCTCGGGCTGGTCATGATCTTCGACGCGTCGCGCTACGAGACGGCGCGCGGCGGCCTGTCCCGTCTGTACTACGTCGAACGCCAGGGCGCCGCGGTCGCGATCGGAGTGATCGCCATGACGCTCGTCATGGCGATCGACTATCGCCGCATCCGCGATGCCTGGGGGCTCCTCTATCTCGCGATCCTTCCTTTGCTCGCGGGGGTGGTCGTGCTCGGCCGCAACCACAACGGCGCGCAGGCGTGGTTCCAGGTCGGGCCCTTCCAATTCCAACCCTCCGAGATCGCCAAGATCGTCGTGATCCTCGCGATCGCCGGCTACTGCCATCAACACCGGGGCGACCTCGACGCGTGGCGCGTCGCCGTCGCGATCGGCCTCGCGGGTCTCGTCATGGCCATCGTCTACGCCCAGCACGACCTCGGCACGATGCTCGTGATCATGGTGTGCGCGGCGGCGGTACTCGTGATCGCCGGCCTCAAGCCCGTGCACATCGTGGTGCTGTTGCTGCTCGGCGCGTCGCTCGTCGGCGCCGCCGTGGTGACAGGCAAAGTGCAGGCGTATCAGCTCGATCGTCTCACCAACTTCGCGAACCAGTCGACCTCGCACCTCTCCGCCCACGATCAGACCCCGACCCAGCTCAACCTGAGCGCCTCCAAGGCGGCCATCTCCTCGGGTGGCTTCGGCGGCGCCGGCTTCGGGGAGGGCCTGCGGACCAAGAACGGCTTCGTGCCGGAGCAGCACACCGACTTCATCTTCACGGCGGTGGGGGAGGACCTCGGCTTCGTCGGCGGCGGCGCGCTGTTGCTGCTCTACGCGTTGCTCGCCTGGCGACTCTGGCGGATCGCGCTGTTGTCCTCGGACTTCTTCGGCACCCTCGTGGCCATCGGTGTGCTCGCAATGTTCGCGATCCAGATCTTCGAGAACGTCGGCATGACGATGGGGATCATGCCCATCACGGGCATCCCGCTGCCCTTCATGTCGTACGGAGGCTCGGCCGTGATCGCGTCGTTCGTCGCCGTCGGCCTGGTCCTGAACGTGCACGCCCGCCGCTTCAGCTGAGACCGCCCGCGGGCCGCAGCTCACGGAGCGTGGTGATCCGGACCCGTCCGGCGCCCGGACTACACTGCCCGGAGATGTCAGACCTGTGGCCGCGGATAGAACCGCTGCTGGCCCGGGTTGAGAAGCCCGCTCGCTACATCGGTATGGAGATGGGGACGGAGCCGGGCAACCTGGCGC
>JAUZEI010000151.1 GCA_030839105.1 Actinomycetota bacterium | reverse complement strand
TCCGCGACCGACTTGCCTTCCCACTGCTTGTTCTCGGGCGCGAACGTCTCGTTGATGACGTAGATGCTCCAGTTGGAAACTTTGAAGCCGGTGGTCGGCTGCAAGGCGGCATCCCGCAGGACGTTCCGACCGTCGGCCGACTCCAACATCGCCTTCTTCTCGTCGTGCGGGAGCGCCATGGGCTTCTCCCAACCCGGGATCGTGTCGAGCAGGAACCCGCTGTCGAAGCAGATGCGGGGCGACGGCGAGAAGGGCACCGTCAACGCGATAACGCGCGCGCCGTGCTCGGTCGCGTAGTCGGAGGCCGCCAGGTTGTGCTCGGTGATCGCCTCGCTTCCCTTCCCGACGAACAGTACGTTCCAGTTGACGGGCCGGTTCGCGGCGAGCGACATGCGGGTGAGCAGTTCGGGCGCGAACTCCTCGAACATGCCGACGCACGGGATGAACTCGAGCGTGGTGCCCGGGTGGTCCTTGACGACGCCGCAGAGCGCGACGATCTCGTCCTCGCTCGCATAGCGCGACGGCACCATGTCGCCGGCCGCGTCGTTGTGGGTACGGGCCCAGCTCGACGAGAAGCCGAGCGCACCCGATTCCAGGCTCGCGTGCAGCAGGGCCCGCATCGCGTCGAGGTCTTCGGGGGTCGCCGCGCCCTGAGTCGCGCGTTCGCCCATCGCGACCCGGCGGATCGTCGAGTGTCCTACGAGGAACCCGGCGTTCGGTGCCAGCGTCCCGTCGATGCGATCGAGATATTCACCGAAGGTGCGCCAGTCCCACGGCACACCTTCGGCCAGCGCGCCGAGCGGCATACCTTCGACGCGCGCCAGCATGCGCATGAGATAGTCGCCGTGCTCCGGGCCGAGCGGTGCGATCGTGAAGCCGCAGTTGCCGCCGATGACGGTGGTCACTCCGTGTAACGGCGACGGCGACAGCGTCGTGTCCCAGAAGACCTGGGCGTCGTAGTGCGTATGGATGTCGACGAATCCCGGCGCGACGACCTTGCCCGTGGCATCGATCGTGCGGGTCGCCTTCGTGTCGGCGTCTATGTCGCCGATCGTGGCGATCCGGCCGTTCTCGATGCCGACGTCGGCGATACGACCCGGCGCCCCTGTGCCGTCGACGACGCTGCCACCGCGGATGATCATGTCCAGCATGGCCCCACTATTGTCCAGCAGCCATGGGTGATGCACTTGCCGGTCGGGTTGCCCTCGTGACCGGGGCGTCCCGCGGAATCGGCGCGGCCATCGCGGTCCGGTTCGCGAGCGAGGGCGCGGCCGTTGCGCTCGTGGCCCGCAGTCTCGAGCCCGGCTCGGGCGGGCATCTGGCCGGCTCGCTGCGGGAGACCGGCGACGCCGTCACCGCCGCGGGCGGCCGTGCGTTCCCGATCGTCGCCGATCTCTCGGACGCGGGTTGTGACCGGAGCGCGATCGTCGCGCAGACGGTCGGCGAGCTCGGCCCCGTCGACGTGCTCGTCAACAACGCCGCCGCGTGCTTTTACCTGAGCATCGACGACACCTCGGAGCGTCGCCTGCGTGTCGCGTACGAGGTCAACGTCATCACGCCCTACCTCCTGACCAAGGCGGTCGTACCGGCCATGCGCGAGCGGGGCGCAGGATGGATCGTCAACATCACCAGTGCAATCGTCGACACGAACCAGCTCGACAGCCCGCAACAAGCGCGCTCGTCGACCTACGCGCCGAGCAAGGCCGCGCTCGACCGGCTCACGGTCTCGTTCGCGACCGAGCTCCGTGACACGGGCATCGCGATCAACGCGCTGGCGCCGGAGCGGGCCGTGGCGACCGAGGGCGCGACGGCCGTCATGGACCTTCCGCCGGAATGGTGTGAGCCGGTCGACGTGATGGCGGATGCCGCGCTGGCGCTCGCGACGTGTGACCCGACAGAGGAGAACGGGCGGGTCGTACGGTCCGGTCCCTACCTCCGGGCGCGGGGACTGGTGTCGTGACGGTCGCGCTCGTGACGGGTGGGGGCAGCGGGATCGGGCAGGCAACAGCTCGATTACTCGCCGAGCGCGGCGCCCAGGTGGTAGTCGCCGACGTCGACGCGTCGACTGCACAGGCGACGGCTTCAGAGATCGGTAAGTCCGCAGCCGCGATCGCGGTCGATGTTGCCGACGGCGCCTCGGTGGAAGCGATGGTCGCGTTCACCGTCGAGCGCTTCGGTGGTCTCGACTGGGCCTGCAACATCGCGGGTATCGCGCCCGACCCGAAACCGTTCCTCGACCATTCGTATGCCGATTGGCAGCGCACCATCGACGTGAACCTGAGCGGCGTGTTCTTCTGCATGCAACACGAGCTGCGGCAGATGGTCGTCCAGGGTCGGGGTGGTGCGATCGTCAACATGTCGTCGGGCGCGGGCATCGTGCCGGCACCCGGCCAGCCCCAGTACACCGCTGCGAAGCACGGCGTGCTGGGGCTCACGAAGCAGGCCGCGCAGGAGTTCGCCGCCCTCGGCGTCCGCGTGAACGCGGTGCTCCCGGGCCAGACCGAAACCGGACCCATGCGGGCATACCTCGACGGTATGCCCGACGGAGGCGAGCGGATGTTGCGGCGCCTCCCCATGAAACGGATGGCGACGCCGCTCGAGATCGCGCAAGCCGTCGTCTGGCTGTGCTCGGATGACGCGAGCTACGTCAACGGCGATTCGTTGGTGGTCGACGGCGGCCTGATCACGCGGTGAGAGACTGAGGAAATGTCGTCCCGGGTCGCCGTAGCCACCGCGCTCTCACTCGCGACCGCGCTGTTCTACGCGATCAGCAATGTGCTCGAGCTCCTCGAGGCCGAGCAGGTGCCCGACGAGTACGCGATGAAGCCGGGCCTCTTGGTCCGGTTGGTCAAGCGCCCGCGCTGGCTGCTCGGCCTCGCATCCGACTTCGGCGGATACATCTGTCACGCGGCCGCACTCGGACTCGCCACCGTCGTGTTCGTCGAGCCCATCCTCGCAACGGGCATCCTCATGTCGCTGTTCATCAGTTCCGCATTCGTCGGCCGCCCCGTAGTGCGCACCGACTGGATCGCGGCCGGCGTGCTGTCGGGCGGTTTGGCCCTCTTCTTGTACGAGGTGTCACCGACGGGTGGTCGTCAGATCGCCCGTACACGGGAGTGGGTGATCGCGGGGCCGAGCGCGGTCGCCGCGATCGCGCTCTGCATGCTCCTCGGACGCGCGACGCGCGGACGTCCGCGCGCGGCGCTGCTCGGCGTGGCCGCGGGGATCGCGTTCGGCGTCTCGGCGCTGTTGACGAAGGCACTCGTGCACTATCTCGGGGACGGGATCTTCGCGTGGGTAACGCATTGGGAGCCATACGCGCTCGCGGTCGCCGCGATCGGGGGCGTCATCGTCGCACAGAGCGCGCTGCAGACCGGCGCCCTCGGCGCGGCGGTCGGGTCGATCGAGTCGATGAGCGTCATCTCGGGGTCACTGTTCGGCCTGTTCCTGCTCGACGAGCGGATCGGCGCGCACACGGCGTTCGAAGTCTTCGCGGTCGTGGTGTCGATCGCCGCGATCGTCGGCGGCATCATCACGCTCTCGCACGCGGAGGAGCGCCTCATCGGCGGCGCGGGCTCCACCGAGTCAGCTGTGCCGTAGGCACCAGCGCGCCCAGAACAATCCGAAGCCCGTGACGATCAGCTGGCCGAGCCCGTACAGAGGGGTCCGCACAATCGTGTAGGTGACGATCGAGGCGAGCGACGCGATCGAATAGATCACCGCGAGCACGACGCGTCCCTCGTGCGTCAGGAGGAGCCAACGCGCGCGCTCGGCGAGAGCGGACTCGGACACGCGCGCGATGTTAGGCGCGGCCTACCCGACCGGCCGCTTCGGGCACCCACGCCGGCGAGCCGAGGTCGGCATCCTTCGCCATGTCGTTCGTCATGCCCTTGGTTAGCCTGCGCGGGTGGTTCGGTTCAACCCGTACAGCTACGAGTTCCACGACGATCCCTTCCCGGTGTACCGGAAGCTCCGCGACGACGCGCCCTGCTATCACGACGACGACCTCGGGTTCTGGGCGCTTTCGCGCTACGACGACGTCGTGCGCGCCCTGCACGATCCCGACACGTTCTGCTCACGTTTCGGCATCACGCTCGAGGCGGGGAACACGTTGCCGATGATGCTGACCACCGATCCGCCCGAGCACACCGCACTGCGCCGGCTCGTGAGCCGGGCCTTCACTCCCCGGCGCGTCGCCGATCTCGAGCCCACCATCCGCGCGCTTTCGACCGACTATCTCGAGCGCCTGCGCGAGAGCGCCACACCAGATCTCATCGTCGAGTACGCCGCGCCGCTGCCGATGGATGTGATCTCGCGCCTACTTGGCGTGCCCGACGGCGATCAGGAGATGTTGCGGGAGTGGAGCGACGCGCTGCTGCATCGCGAGGAAGGGGACATGGACGTGACGCCGGCCGGGATCGACGCCGCGTACCAGCTCTACAAATATTTCTCCGCGTTCGTCGTCGACCGGCGCGCCGATCCCGGCGCCGACGATCTCGCCGCGGCGCTGGTGGCGGCCGAGAGCGAGGGCGACCATCTCACCGACGACCAGGTCGTCGGCTTCCTCTTCCTGCTGATCATCGCGGGCAACGAGACGACGACGAAGCTGCTCGGCAACTGCCTGCTCGCGATGCAGCGGTTCCCCGGTGAACGTCACAAGGTGGTCCGTGACCCCGCGCGGATACCCGACGCGATCGAGGAGGTCCTGCGGTTCGAGGGTTCGACCCAGGTCATGGCGCGCACGCTCACGCGCGCGGTCGAGGTCGTACACGTCGGGCCGCTCCCAGACGCGCTCGTCGCGATTGCCGGATCCGAGCAGCAGCAACACCTTGTCGCCCTCCGGCAGCTTCCGGTCGTGCAATTCGACATCGCGCGTGAGGGTGCGCGCCATCA
>JAUZEI010000112.1 GCA_030839105.1 Actinomycetota bacterium | reverse complement strand
AGTCGTAGTCGGTCCCGACGATCAACAGCGCGTCGCCCCCGAGGGTGTTCTTCTCGGACGCGGCCGGAACCAGGTTCGCGGTTCCGACCGCCGTGGCGACCGTGTAGCCCTCCCTGAATTTGCCGGGGGCGTATCGCACCTGCGTCTTGTAGTCGGTCTTGTCCGCGTCTTGCGCGTCGCCACCCGATTTGAAGCCCTCGGCCAGAAAGGCGTCGAGCACCTTCGTTGCGGCACCCTTGACGCCCGACCCGTTGACGACCCGCACCTTCACCTTGGTGGCGGCGAGCGGTTTCACCGCGGCCTTCCTCGGGGGCGCGGTGAATGTCGACAGGAGTGCGATCACGCCACCTGCGTCAGGGAACTTCGAGACGACGCGGTTCCTGTTCGCGGGGTCGGGGATCGTCGGCAGCGTCAGCATCTGCACCTTCGACGGACTGAGCCCCCGGAATGTCAGCGCCAGCGAGTTCAACTCACTCTGCTTCAGCGTCTGGTCGTGCCCGAGACTCGAAAAGATCGCGTCGAGCAACGATGCGACCTTGAGCACGTCGCTCCCGGACTTGTCGATGGCGGCCTGGCTCACCGTGCGTAGGAAGTACTGCTGACGCGGGATTCGATCGATGTCGCTGCCCGTCGCGACCCATCCCTGACCACCGCGCTGGCTGTCGTTGATCCCCGGTGTGTAGTTCCACTGCCAGGGCGCGGGGTTCTGGACGTCCTGGGGCACGTAGTAGTGACGTGACCGCGCGTATGCGAGTGCCTGGTCACCGTTGAGACTCACGCAGCCCGCTTGGTCCACGTTCAGCCCGGTGAACGGGTCGTGAGCCGGTGTCGGGAAGTAGATGTGGACGTGCCCGATCTCGTTGACGATCTTCTTGAACCCGCGGAAGTCCACCTCGAGGTAGTGGTTGATCTTCATCGGTGCAAAGTTCGCTTCGAGGGTCTGGATGACGAGCGGCGCGCCGTTGTATGCGAACGCCGCATTCAGTAGATCGCGGCCGTGGCCGGGGATCTGCACCATCAGGTCACGCGGGAACGACACCAGCATGCCCGTATGCGCAGCGGGATCGACGTGGAGCACGATCATCACATCGGAGTGCTGCGCCCCGACGTCCTTCCCCGTGCCGTAGGCCTGCGCCTCCTGAGCGGTCTCGTCGGCGGGCCGCACGTCCGAACCGATGAGGAGGTAGTTCGCGGGCTGGCCGGGCTTCGAGGGAGTGAGGATCCCGTCGGGAATCCTGATGGTCTTGCTCTTACCGAATTCCCGCTTGCCGTACGCCTGGGCGGAGACGAAACCGACCGTTGCGATCACGACGACCGCGAGCAACGCGATCGCAAACCGGCGAAGAAAGGAAAGCGCGAACGAGGGCAGGAGCACGCGACGGGGGATTGTACCGACGGGCGCGGCGAATATTCGGACGCCTCGTTCTTCTTCACGAGTCGTTCACCGGTGCGGCCGGACGGGCATTGACGCGCTCACTCCACAGGCAATCCCAAGCCGCGGGCGACGACGAGGCGCTGGATCTCACTCGTCCCTTCGCCGATCTCGAGGATCTTGGCGTCGCGGTAGAAGCGACTGACGGGTGTGTCGTCGATGTAGCCGTAGCCACCGTGGATCTGCACGGCGTCGCGGGTCGCGTCGACCGCAATCTCGGTCGCGTACAGCTTTGCCATGGCCGCCGCATCTCGTATCGGTCGGCCGTTGTCACGTAGCCAGGCGGCCTTGTACACGAGATTGCGCGCGTTCTCCACCGCCACCGCCATGTCGGCGCACTTGAACGCGATCGACTGGTAGCGGCCAATCGGACCGCCGAATGCCTGCCTCTGCTTCGCGTACACGACGGAGGCGTCGAGACATGCGCGCGCCATGCCGAGCGCGAGCGCCGCGATCGCGATGCGGCCGTCGTCGAGGATGCGCAGGAAGGTCTTGAAGCCTTCCCCGCGCGCGCCGAGCACGTGGTCTTCGGGAACGCGGCATCCTTCGAAGATCAACTCGTGCGTGTCCGAGGCGTGCCACCCCATCTTGCGGTACGGAGGCTGCACGACGAATCCCGGAGTGCCCGAGTCGACCACAATGTTCGTGATCTCGTGTGGCGCAGTGCGCGCGGTGATCGTCACGCATTTCGTCATCGCCGTGCCCGAGTTGGTGATGAAGGTCTTCTGGCCGTCGATCACCCATTCCCCGGCCTCGTCGTCGAGCGTCGCTCGCGTCCGCGTCGCGCCCGCGTCGGATCCCGCTTCGGCCTCGGTGAGTCCGAAGGCGCCGAGCACCTCCCCTGCGATCATCGGGACGAGGTACTCCCGCTTCTGTTCCTCGGTTCCGGTGTAGAAGAACGGCGCCGCGCCGAGACTGACACCGGCCTCGAGCGTGATGGCCATCGACGCGTCGACCCGTGCGATCTCCTCGATGGCGATGCAGTAGGTGAGGTAGTCGGCACCGCTTCCGCCGTATTCCTCCGGGAAAGGCAACCCGAACAAGCCGAGCTTGCCCATCCCGCGCACCGTGTCGACGGGAAACGTGTGGTCGCGATCCCAGGCCTCGGCGTGGGGAGCGATCTCGCCCTCGGCAAAGTCGCGTACGACGGCACGGAACTGCTCTTGTTCGGGCGTCGGGTCGAACTCCACGGTGAGGACGGTAGTCGCAGCGGTACCGTTCGTCCCGTGGATGCGCGCCAGGGCTACGCCGTCGTGCGCGACGGCGGGAAGTGGAT
>JAUZEI010000101.1 GCA_030839105.1 Actinomycetota bacterium | reverse complement strand
CTGACCCAACCGGTCGTGAACCCCGCCTCCTCGGCTCGGGCGGCGAAGCGAACGATCTCATTCGGCCCGAGCTCCTCACTCGAGAACGCAACCCCCAACTCCATCGTCATGCACCTCATTGGTCGGCTTGGCTCCGTATTCGACTCCCCGTCGCGGTACCCCGCCCCCTGCCCCACAAACAGGGCATGTTCCATTCCCACGGTCCGGTGTGTCCGGGTCGGCGATTAGTCTCGGGCCGTTCGCGTGGCGGGTCGCGAGGGGGTGTGGTGGTCGGAACTGATGTCGTGCACGGCGCGGTGCGCGGAGACACGACATCCGTCGACGGACGGGGGGGCGCGGCGCAACCGGGCCCGCTCTCGCAAACGATGCCGCGCTTCTCGCTCTACGGCGTGCCCGCCCTCGTACTCGCGATCGGTCTGGTGATCACTGCCGTGCTCGCGCTGACGGCCCGCGCGGTGCACTCCGGGAACGAGAGCCGTCTGCTGCGCCAGCGGGTCAACGAGGCGGCGGCCGTCTTGACCTCGGCGATTCCGACGACCCTGACGCCGCTGTCCTCGGCGTCCACGCTCGCCGAGGCCACCAACGGCAGCCGCACGGCGTTCACGACGTTCATGGCTCCGCTCGCGAAGGGGCGCCCCTTCGTCTCTGCCTCGCTGTGGCCCGCGAATGCGACCGATCCCCGACCATTGGTGACCGTCGGCAGCCCGAGCGAGTTGTCTACCCGCCCGAAGGCCGAGGTGGCCGCATACCTCACACGTACGAAAGCGTCGACAACGGTCGTCGTGCTCGACCTCCTCGGCGCGGCGGAGCGGCGCCTCGGCTATGGCTTCAGCAACGGCACGCAGACCCGGTTCGTGATCTACGCCGAGGCCGCACTTCCCGAAAATCGTCGCGCCAATGTCGATACGAACTCGGCGTTCGCCGATCTCGACTACGCGATCTACCTCGGGTCGCACCCGGACCCGAAGCAGCTTCTCGCGGCGAGTGTCGTCGACCCCGACTTCCGGAGCCGGACCGCGGCCGACACTGTCGCGTTCGGCGATTCGAAACTGCATATCGTGATGACGCCCCGCACCGAGCTCGGCGGGGGACTGCTCGCGGGCCTGCCGTGGCTGATTGGCGGGATCGGTGTCCTGCTCGCACTCGCCGCGGCGTTGCTGACGGAACGCCTCGTGCGGCGGCGCGCCTACGCCGAAGCGCTCGCGCAGCAGAACGCGCGGCTCTTCAGCGAGCAACGGAGCGTCGCGCAGACTTTGCAACACGCCCTTCTGCCGGACACCTTGCCCGCGTTCGCCGGACTCGATCTGGCCGTTCGGTACGTGCCCGGAGTCGACGGCGTCGACATCGGCGGCGACTGGTACGACGTCATCGCGGTCGGCGACGGCATGGTGCTGCTGGTGGTCGGCGACGTGTCGGGGCGAGGGCTACGCGCCGCCACGGTGATGGCTGCGTTGCGGTATGCGATCCGTGCCTACGCCGCGGACGGCGACTCACCGGACGCGATTCTCGTGAAGCTCTCGAAGCTCATCGACGTAGGAGATGGGCACTTTGCGACGGTCCTGTGCGGGCTCGTGGACGTCGTGGAGCGCCGCATCACCTTTGCGAACGCCGGGCATCCCAATCCGTTGTTGATCACCGGGTCGACGGCCGAGCTGACTGCCACGAAGGTCGGCGTGCCGGTCGGTGTCGCGGGCGACACCTACGAAACCGTCACCGTGTCGGTGCCCCCCGGCGGAGTCCTGATGGCCTACACCGACGGACTCTTCGAGCGGCGCGGCGAGAGTCCCGACGTCGGTCTCGCACGCTTGCGTGACGCGTCGATCGGTTATCACTCGCTCAGCGAACTGCTCGACGGCGTGTTGCACACGCTGACGCCCGATGGGGGACACGACGACACCGCGATCCTGGCCGTGACGTGGAGTCGGTAGACGACTGCGCCGGCCAAGGCGTGATCGACGGTGGTCGCGATGCCTCGGGTGCGCGCGTCGTCAAGCTCGTCGGCGAGATCGACCTCGCGAACGCCGCCGCACTCGGCGAGAAGTTCGACCGCCTGATCGGCGAGGGTGAAGCGCGTCTCGTCGTCGATCTGTCGGCGCTCGAGTTCATGGACAGCTCCGGGATCGCGATACTGCTCCGCGCGGCGGGACGGGTGGATTCGATCTCCGTGCGCAACCCAACCAATATCGTGCGCCGCATCATCGAGTGCACGGGCCTGGCCGAGAAGTTGCATATCGAGTCGTGAACGCTCGGCGGATCGAAGTCACCTGGACGGAGGCGGTCTTCCGATCGCCCGATCGTCCGATCGGCCGACGCCCACACGTTGCGACTCTCCGCGACGGGTTCGAGCCTGCAGGACGGCGACTGATCCCGCGCGCTCGCAGAGGGTGATATCCGGCCATCTCGGTGCCGGTACCGGATCTCCTGAGTCGGGCTGTCTGCTCTCCGCTTGGAAGTAGTGCGAGAAGGGCATCCTCTGTGTGTTGTGAACACAACCCATTGGCGCATCCGGAATACCCCCGCCGCGCCCGCGCTTGCGCGTAGGTACGTCGGGCAGACATTGACGGACGCGCCGCGCTCGGTCGTCGACATCGTCGAGCTGATGGTGTCCGAGCTGGCGACCAACTGCGTGCGCTACGTGGAGTCCGACATCACGGTCACGATCGAGCGCACGGCCGACCGGGTCCGAGTCGACGTGTCGGATGCCGGTCAGGGTGCGATCGAAATGAAAGACCCCGATCCGGCCGACCCGACGGGGCGCGGACTGCGGATCGTCGATCGGCTTTCGGATTCCTGGGGCGTCGAAGAAGCTCCCGGCGACGGGAAGAGTGTCTGGTTCACGCTCGACTTCGCGGGCGCGTAGGAAGGGTCCGCCGCGCATGAATCCCGAACGGGTACTGCGCCGCATCGACGCGTTTCAGCAGCACAACCGGCCTCTCGGCTTCCTCTTCGCCGTGGTCAAGAAGTTCGGTGACGATCGCGCGGGGATGCTGGCGGCACTCATGGCGTACTACGGCTTCCTCGCGTTGTTTCCGCTGTTGCTACTGCTCGTGACGATCCTCGGATTCGCGCTGCGGGGAAATCCGTCCCTCCA
>JAUZEI010000093.1 GCA_030839105.1 Actinomycetota bacterium | reverse complement strand
GTACGGAAGCGGCGCGGTGTACGACGGCGGCTATGTGTACGCGTACGCCGCGCAACCACGTACTTGTCCTTACTGTTTTTCGGGCGATCTCTACGTCGCACGCGTTCCCGCCAGTCAATTGACGGTGCCGAGCGCGTGGCGTTTCTCTTCCGGCACGAAGTGGGTCGCCGACCGGAACGCGGCGTGGCCGGTGCTGGTGAGCGCGGTCAGCAGCACCGACGTGCAGCCGTACGGAACCGGATTCCTCTTGATCACGAAACCACTCAGCATCTTCGGGGCCGGCGTGGAAGCGTGGTGGAGCCCGAGTCCCGAGGGGCCGTGGCGCGATCTCGGAAAGATCTTCACGATCGCGGATCCGCCCGCGTCCGCGGTGCCCGGCAACACGTATCGATCTGCGTACACCTACAACCCGATCGTCTACACGAGCGCTACGCTCGATGACGGCAAGTTGCTCGCGTCGTACAACGTGAACACGTTCGACAAGGACGAAGCCCGACACGACGGTCGACTGTGGGGCCCCCGCTTCGTTTCCGTCACACTTCCGCCACCGCCGACGGAGCTTCCACCGCCCCCGCCGCCCCCGCCGCCGCCCGGGGGGCCCGGCCCCTCGGTGCAGCCGCCGGTGCCGGCCGCGTCGAACGCGACCTTCGTCGTCGACCGTTTCGGCCGGGTGCGGACGGGAAGCGGAACTGTCTTCGACGGCGGGTACACCACGCACGCGGTCGGAGTCGCGCCGACGCAGACCGCACACGGCGGATGGGTTGCGGCCGCCGACGGTGGAGTGTTCGCCTTCGGCGACGCGCGGTTCTACGGGTCCATGGGAGCGGTTCGGCTGAACCAACCGATCGTCGGCATCGCGGCGACGCCGACGGGGCAGGGCTACTGGTTGGTCGCGCGTGACGGCGGCATCTTCTCGTTCGGGGACGCGCGTTTCGCGGGCTCGACGGGCGCCATCCGTCTGAATCAGCCGATCGTCGCGATGGCGGCAGCGGCCGGCGGCCGCGGATACTGGTTTGTCGCGTCCGATGGCGGCATTTTCTCCTTCGGAGACGCGCATTTCTTCGGTTCCACCGGAGGTTCGCCGCCGCGCTTCGCCGTGACCGGCATGGCTGCCAAGCCGGGCGGACGCGGGTACTGGCTCGTGACCGTCGCCGGTCACGTGTTCTCGTTCGGTGGAGCAAAGGACGAGGGCGACGCACCTCTGCCGTTGGCGGCGTTCTGCGTCGGCATCGTCGCCGCGCCCGGCGGCTATCGCATCGTCGACACCTCCGGGAACGTGTTCAATCGCTCCGCGACGCCCGGTTGGAAGCGCATCGCGACCTCCGAACCGCTGGTCTCGGCCGGCTGAGATCCCGACCCGGTCGCTCGACGTCCGCGAGAGTGGAGCGGTCGACGAGCGGCGGCGGATGGGAAGCCCGGCGAGGAGGTTCGGTGGACGCAGCGACGGAACGCGTCCCGCGCGATGTGGTCGCGGTGATCGCGCTGGGTGGCGCGCTCGGTGCGCCCGCGCGTTACGAGGTCGCGCAACTCATCCACGTCGCGCCAGGCTCGTTCCCGTGGGCCACCTTCGTCACGAACCTGTCGGGCGCGTTCGTTCTCGGTCTGTTCCTCACCGCAGTGGTCCGACGCCGACCCGCGTCACGCCACCTCCGGCCATTCTTCGCGGTCGGATTCCTCGGCGCGTTCACGACCTTCTCGACGCTGGCCGTGGAGACGGTGACGCTCGTCCGGGACGGTGACGCGGCGTTGGGCGTCGCTTATCTCGTCGTCTCGGTCGTCGCCGGTCTCCTGGCGGCGTACGTGGGCATCGTCATCGCTCGACGGCTTCCTCGACGCGCGGTCGGTGCGTGATGCTCGTTCTCGGAATTGCACTGGCGGGCGCGGTCGGCGCGCCGGCGCGCTACGTCGTCGACCGCGCCGTCCTCGAGCGGACGGGCGCGGGGCTCCCGGCCGGAACATTGTTGATCAACGTCGTCGGGTCGTTCCTCCTGGGCGTTCTCACCGGGCTCGCGCTCTATCACGCGTTTCCGTCGACGCCGAGGACGATTCTCGGTACGGGCTTTTGCGGCGCGTTCACGACGTTTTCGACGTTCGCGTACGAGGTGGTGCGGCTCGCCGAGCAGGGAAGGCGCGGCGAGGCAGTCAGAACGCTTCTTGCCGGCGTCGTGCTCCCGACGCTTGCCGCCGCGCTGGGTCTGGCGCTTGCGGCGCTGTGACGCTCCGCGAATGAACGGCTTCGCGGCGACTGCGGTCAGCGTGCGATCGTGAGCAGTCCGCCCGCGAGCATCGAGATGCCGATGCCATATGCGAAGGTGAGTGATCGTTCCCGAACCCGCAGCGCCATCGTCGCACCGAGCGTCGCGAAGGGAACGGAAGCGAGTCCGAGGACGAGGCTGAGCGACCAGTCGATGTGCCCGAGCCACGCATGAACGAACGTGCCGGGAACGGCCAGCGCGGCCGCGAGCGCGAGCGACGTCCCGAACGCGCGCCGCGCCGGCATGTGCAACACGCTCATGAACAGTGGGGCGAGGAGGAAGCCACCACTGTTGCCGAGGAGGCCCGACACCAACGCCGCGCCGCCGACCACCAGGACGGTGCGCAGGCGGGGCGGCGCGCTCTCGTCGACCGCGTCGTCGGCGACCGGTTCGGGCGTCGAGCTCGCACCGACCAGGACGCGCACGCCGAGAACCAGGATGATCATGTCCGTGGCGAGCACCAGGGGTTCGCCGGACACCCAGCGGGTGAGGTAGGCGCCGAGCGCGGTCAGCGGCAGCCCGAGCAGCAGGCCGATGCGCAGCACCCGCCGATCGAGCTGGCCCGCGCGCGCGTAGCGCCGACCCGCGAACAGCGTGGCGGGGATCGTCGCGGGAAGCGGCGAGGCGATCGCGACGATGGCGGATACGCCGAGAAGATGGAGGAGCGGGGTCGAAAGGGCTGAGCCGCCCTTGCCGAACGCTCCCGACAAGAAGCCGACGGCGGCTCCGATTACCAGGACTCCGACAAGGATGTGCGTCTCCACGCCTCTATTGTCCGAGGACGCGCAGGCATTGAACAAGTCTCTGCGGGCTACCGCTATCATCGGATTTACCTATGGAACTGCGACACGTCGAATATGTGCTCGCCGTCCTCGACAGCGGGAGCTTCACGGCGGGGGCGGCGGCGGTTGGGGTCACGCAACCTTCCTTGTCCGAGGGCGTGCGCCGGCTGGAGACCGACCTCGGAGTGAGGTTGTTCGATCGAATCGGCCGCACGGTCGTCGCTACCGACGCCGGCCGCGCGTTCGAGGGGCCGGCCCGCCGGATGATCCGGGAGCGCGCCCTCGTGTTCGACGCGGTGGGCGCAGTGCGCGAGCTCGACGCGGGAACGCTCGATCTCGTCGCGATACCGACGCTCGCGGTGGATCCGCTGGCCTCACTCGTGGGCCGCTTCCGCACGCTGCATCCCGGTATCTTCGTGCGGGTCGAGGAGCCCGACGACGCCGCCCAGCTCGCCGATCACGTTGCGGGCGGCCACAGCGAAGTGGGTCTCGCGGAGTTGCCCGCGCGTCGAGACGATCTCGTCGCGATCACGCTGGCGCGCCAGGAGATCGTCGCCGTGTGTCCTCCGGGTACCAAGCTTCCGCCGTCGGGTCGGCTGCCGGTGCGCGCCCTTGCGGGTATGCCCCTCGTCGCGACGCCGCCCGGTAAGTCGACGCGCGACCTTCTCGACCGCGCGCTCGCGGCCGCGTCGGTGGCGCCGTACATCGCGGTCGAGATCTCGCAGCGCGAAGCGCTCACACCACTTGTGTTGAATGGTGCGGGGACCTCGTTCCTGCCCCTCGCGATGGCGGAGCCGCTCGCCGCCCAGGGCGCGGTGGTCGCCCGGCTCGTTCCCGCGCTGACCCGAACGATCGGTCTCGTGCATCGCGCGAATCCATTGACGCCCAGCGCGCGGGCCTTTGTCGAGCTCGCGCGCGGCCGGACGCGCTGACAGCCTCGCGCGGCTCAGTCGATGCGCGCGACGGCCGCGGCGAGGAAGTCGTCGGCAGCGCGGATCACGGTGTCGTCGGAGATGTCGGGCCGGCGGGCCTCGCGCCAGCGCCAGGTTTCGAGTTCGCCCCACCCCACTACGTCGACGACGTCGAACCACGCCAGATCGTGGACCGGGCCGTAGCGCCGCGCGAAGTCGTCGGCCACCTCGAGGCCGAACAGCAGGGCGAGATTGTTGCGGCAGTGCGCGACGTCGCACGCGACCGGACCGCGACAAGTACTGGTCCAGTCGACGACGCCCGTGACTCGGTCGTCCTGCCACAACACGTTTCCCGGATGGAAGTCGCGGTGACACAGCACCGGCGTGAACCCGGGTACGGGGCGGCGCGCGATTTCGAACGCCCGGCGCCAGACGTCGGGTCGGCGAGTCCAGGGTGGGGGATCG
>JAUZEI010000056.1 GCA_030839105.1 Actinomycetota bacterium | reverse complement strand
CGCGCATCCGTAGGCTTTCGCTTCGTAAGTTGCGTCGCGTAAGTATGTGCATGGGCGACAACGCAGTCGGCGGGAAGCCGCGCCGCCTCCCCGCCGCCCAACGGTCCGAGCAGCTGTTGGACGGGGCGGAAGAGCAGTTCAAGGCGAAGGGCTATGACCGGACGTCGATCGAGGACATCGCACGGACGGCCGGTGTCAGCGGCTCGATCGTGCACCAGCACCATGGATCGAAGGAGGGGGTCGACTTCGCGTGCATGGCGCGCGCGACGTGTTCTCCTCGAGGAGTATGCGACCGCGCCGCGGCGGCGATGACGTCGGACGTCGTGTGGCCGCGATGCATCCGCTACGGGCGCCGGCACACCGGGGTGATCCTCGGGGCGCTGCTGGCAGCATCCGGATGCTCGAGCGCAGGGGGTGGCACCGCGCGACCGCCGACGTCCCGGCTCCCGTCCCCGGTGTCGCCCACGACCGTGCATCGCGCGCCGATGGTGCCGTTGACGGTCGCCGCGGCGCCGTCAGCGCGCGTGACTCAACCGGCGCAGCCGACATCCGGACCGGGCAGCAGCGACGTCCCGTTCCATGACCTGCGAGTGAGTTCCGGTGGCATCGGCGCCGACGCCTGGTACGTCTTCGAGCCCATCACGCCGAAGCCCCGGTCGGCGCCGCTCGCGGTCGTCATGCACGGCTACTACGAGTTCTCCGGCTACGACTCGATGTACGAGCTGATCCGCCACACGGTCCTGTCGGGCAGCATCGTCATCTATCCGCGGTGGCAGACGGCCGTCGCTACGCCGTGCCCCGGGCCGTTCAACATCGAACCGTGCCATGCGTCCGCCACGAACGGCATTCGCGGGGCTCTGCGGTTCCTGCGCGCGGACAAACGAAGGGTGCAGCCCGAAATCGATCGTACGAGCTACTTCGGCTTCTCGTTCGGAGGCATCGTCACGGCCGACCTCGCCAACCGTTGGCAACACTTCGGTCTCCCCGAGCCCCGCGCGATCTTCCTCGACGACCCTCACGACGGAGGACTCACCGCCGCGATCGAGCCGGCCGTCGACCGCTCGCTCGCAGGGATCCCGTCCTCGGTGCTGTTGGTGTGCCACGTCGGTGCCCAAGGCGTCATCGCGGACCCGACCATGCACAACGGGAGTTGCAACGCGATCTTCCCGAAGCTCGTCTCCGTTCCGGCGGCCGGCAAGAACCTCGTGTTGACGGAACCGGACGGGCACGGCACGCCGGGACTGTCCAGTAAGCACGGCGTGTGTGCGGGTGGGCGTGGACAGGCCAACGCGTACGACTGGAACTTCTGTTGGAAGGTGTGGGACGCACTCCGATCGGCCGCCTACAACCAGAGTGCAGATCGCCGCTTCGCGCTCGGCAACACCCCCCAACTACGCAACAACGGCGTATGGAGTGATGGCACACCGATCGTGCCGCTCAAGGTCCAAGACGCCGCCCCGATCCGCCCGTGACCCTCCACCAAGGTTCGCCTGGAGGACGACTGGAACCCGACCGCCCGACCGACGACCCAACCCCATCCTTCCCGACTCCGTAGAGGTTTCGCTCCGCTCGAGCGAAGAATCACCAGTACCTCTCAACCATGCTGCCCCAGTGGGTCACGACCGTAAGAGAGTGATGAGCGCTTCTTTGTCGTCGGCGCAGTCTTTGATGTGGGCGATCAACCCGTTACGCAAGGTGAAGACGCGATACATCCTCTGTCCGTCGACCGGACCGTCCGCGACGATCTCGGAGACGCTCTCGGGAACCCGCAGGCGCGAGAAGATCATCATGCGGTCGCCAACGAGGTTCGAATGGAAGATCTCTGTGCGAACGCCCGCGTGATAGGCCCGACGAGCTACGTCGACGACTTCGTTCTTGGTGGTGCAGTGCCAAAGGTGACCGGTGCCCCGCGCGTCGAGGGTGACATTCGGATGCAGCAGAGACGCGAAGCCTTCGGCGCTGCTGATCCTTTCCAGCACACGTAGATACGTCGCAGTCGTCTCCGTCGTTGAGTCGCCCGCGGACTCATGGCCTCCGTCCGAGGTGCGCGGCTTCGGCGTACTCTTTCGGAACGTCACGCCGGCTCGGGATCATCGACTTGCACAGATGTGCCGCGGTGCGGGAACTCGATTGCAGCCATGACTCCTCCTCATTTTGGAAGAAGTGGCCACCGAACCAAGGTGTCCCGC
Source organism: Actinomycetota bacterium (assembly GCA_030839105.1). Classification (GTDB taxonomy): domain Bacteria; phylum Actinomycetota; class Acidimicrobiia; order IMCC26256; family PALSA-610; genus PALSA-610. The sequence goes on along the minus strand of JAUZEI010000056.1, from coordinate 392 downwards.
GGCTTGAGACACTGAGGTCAGCGATTATGTCGGGCGCGGCCGGCGGATACAACGTCGCGATTCGAGTGCGACCGGAGCGTGATGCAACGACTACGCGTCGAGTCGCCCCGACGCGCTCCATCACACCGTTGACGCGCCCGGACCATGCCGGCGTTCGTGTCACCCCCGATTTCGTGACTACGAGCCGGGTACGGGGAAAACTGACGGGACGGCCCTCGGCATGGTCGCTTCGATGACGCGACCATGGGCATGCGGAGATCATGATGGAGCACCAGGCCGGCGGACCCGTCGCCGAGCACTCGGGTCACCGAGCAAGCCATGCCGGTCATGAGGCCCACGCGGATCACGCGGATCATGCGGCCCAGTTCCGCGAACGGTTCTGGTTGAGTCTC
>JAUZEI010000050.1 GCA_030839105.1 Actinomycetota bacterium | reverse complement strand
CCTCGCGGGTGACCCACTCGGCGGCGCTTCATACATACGCCTTGACCATCGAGGCTTCGAGGGTGCCCTCGCACGCGGCCATCTTGCGGGCGACGTCGTAGGAGAACTGGCGGCCGGCCTGGATGAGGAACGCCATGCGGGCGAGCTTCGCCTTCGACAGCTGGTACTCGAACACGGGGCTCCCAAAGACCTTGCGGTCCTGCGCGTACGCCATTCCCGCCTCGAACGCGGCCTGCATCAGTCCCACGGCGCGCGCCGCGGTCTGCAGGCGACCGTTCTCGAAGCCCGCCATCTGGAAGTAGAAGCCCCGACCGAGACCGCTCTCACCGCCGATGAGGTTGTCGGCGGGGACGAACCAGTTGTCGAACGCGACCTCATAGGAGTGCATGCCGCGGTAGCCGATGGTGTCGATCGCTCGACCTTCCATCTTCCCGCCCCGGCCGTCTTCGAACGCGAACGAGTGGCCCTCGGCGCGCGGCTTCTCCACGATCATCACCGAGAGGCCGCGGTGCGACTTGGACTTGTCGGGGTCGGTACGGGCCAACAGCATCAGCACGTCGGCCCGGCCCGCGAATGTCGCCCAGGTCTTCACGCCGTTCACCAGCCAACCGCCGTCGGTCGGGGTGGCCGTGACCTTCACGCCCGCGACGTCCGACCCGTAGTCGGGCTCGGTCACCATGATCCCGACCATCAGCTCGCCGCTCGCGATGCGCGGGAGCCAGGCCTGCTTCTGCGCTTCGGTGCCGCCGGCGACGAGCGCCCGCGTGAGAATCTCGGGGCGGGTCACGAGTGACCCCCCGATTCCGAGGGAGCCACGCGAAAGCTCCTCGGTGGCCACGACCATGCCGATGTAATCGGATTCGCCGCCCGTCGCGAAGCCCTCGTACTGCTCCGGCACCGAGAGGCCGAACCCGCCGATCTCGGCCAGGCCGGAGATGATGTCCTCGGGGACGTCGGCGTTGGTGCGGTGCACGTGCTCGGCGACAGGACGGATCTTCTCGTCGGCGAAGCGGCGGAAGGTGTCGCCGACCAACTCGAAGTCGGACCCGAGGTGGGTCGGGCCGGTGCCGTGCTTGGCGCACTGGTCGCCCAACGATTCGAGGAAGGCGGGGGCGCGGTGCGCGGCCACGAAGTCGTGCGCGGGCGCGAGGGCGGCGGGATCGACGCCCCAGAGTTCCTCCCGCCCGATGAGGCGCGCCACGATGTCGCTCACGGCGTCGGCGACGAACGCACGCGCCAGCATCGATTCCATCTCGCCGTGCTCGGCATAGCGATTCATCACGCGGCCGGCCTCGACGGCGGCCGCCGCGTGGGCCAGGTCGTAGGCGATGACCTGGCTCTCGTCGAGCTTGGCGACCGACAGCTTGCCGTCGGCCGCACTCGACTGCGCCAGCTTGGAGACGGCGGTGTCGACGACCGAGGCGGCCAGGTCGACCGCGGCGCCGGCCGCGAGTTCTTGGTCGGTGCTCATGCGCGCACGATACCGACCGCTCGGCCGGGCAGTCGCATGCGCGACGGATGGAAACGGCGCGATGGTCAGGGCTGCGAGATCGGCGGGATGCCGGTCGGCTTCGTCGGCGTCGTGCTCTTCGTTGCAGTCGTCGGCGGCGTGGTCACCGGCGCGGCCGTCGTGGGCGTCGCGGACCCGGTGGTCGGCGAGGACGGGACCGTGCTGTCCGGCGCCGCCTGGCCGATGGTCGTTCGCGACGAGCTGTTGTGCGATCGGTAGCGCGACGTAGGTCGCGACGAGAAGCCCGGCACCGATTCGCCGCTCCCGGGCGCGAGCGTCCAGCCGATCGGGTCCTTGAGATCGGCCTGCTTCGTCATGTGCCAGCGACCGTCGATGAGGCCGAAGACGGCACGGGCGAGGTACTGGGCGCCGACCTCGCTGAAGTGGACGCCGTCGCCGATGCGCGCCGTGATCTGGTTCCCGTTCTCGTCGAGGATGTAGCGGGAGTACTGGCCGTCGCTCGTGGAGAACAGCTTGTAGGTGTCGAGATACGCGACGTCGGGCGCACGCTTGGCGGCCTCCTGGCGCATGACCTCGCCCATGTCCTTGGCGCCCGCATCCATGCTCCGGTCGCCCAGTGTGGGCGGACCGAGCCAGAAGACTGTCCGGTGGTCCGCCCCGACCAGGATGTCCATCATCGTGGCGACCTTGAGCCGGTACTCGACCTCCCAGTCGGGGATGCCGTCGCCGTTGGCGTCGACCTTGTTGACGATCGGGGTGTCGTTCGTCCCGATGATGAAGACAACGGCATCGGGGCTCTCGGACGCCATCTGATCGGTCGCGCGCTGGTCCCAGTTCCGCAGATCGTTGCTCCAGAGCCCGCTCGACACCCGGTAGTCGATGCGGGTCTCGACGACACCGGTCCCGCCCACCTGGTCACCGAGCGCGGGACCGAACGAGCCCGCGAGGGAGTCGCCGCCGACCCACAGCTTGAGCGGGTGAACGTGATCGAGTTTGCGCAGCGCGACGGCCCGGGCCGCGCGGGACGCGAGCGTCGTGCTCGACGCGCCGATTCGCGCCGCCTTCGGCCCGGGCGCACCGACGGCGCTGGCCGTCGGATCCTTGTCGTTCAGGGCGAAGGCGCCCGCGGCCACCGCGCCGAGGATGACGACGATCGTGGCCGCGATGGCGATGCGGGTCCGCCGGTGCCGCCGCGCGCCGAGACGGGCGCGACGACTGTTCGCGTCCAGGGTGGACGTCTCGGAGGGGGGCTTTCGGGTCATCGCAGGTTCGCGGGCGATGGTAGTGGCGAACCCCCGCCGGGCGTCACGCGGACTTCTCGTCGCCCTCTGGCCTTCCCAGCTGGGTCCGGTACAGCTCGGCATAGACGCCGCCGCGGGCCAGCAACTCACTGTGGGTTCCCGACTCCACGATGCGCCCGGCGTCGACCACCACGATGCGATCGGCGTCGACGATCGTCGAGAGCCGGTGCGCGATGACGATCGCGGTACGGCCGCGCAGCGCTTCGTCGAAGGCGCGCTGGATGGCGACCTCGGATTCGGAATCGAGGTGCGATGTGGCCTCGTCGAGAATCACGATCGCCGGGTTCTTGAGCAACAGCCGCGCGATGGCGAGGCGCTGCTTCTCGCCGCCCGACATGCGGTACCCGCGTTCGCCCACGACGGTGTCGAGGCCGTCGGGGAGCGATGCAACGAGGTCCCAGATGCGCGCGCCTTCGAGTGCCTGGCGCAGGTCGGCGTCGGTGGCTTCCGGCCGGGCGAAGCGCAGATTGGCCCGGATGGTGTCGTGGAACAGATGCGGATCCTGGGGGACGAGGCCGATCGCGGCGTGCACGGATTCCAGGGTGAGGTCCCGAACGTCGTGACCGTCGATGCTCACCGAACCCTGCACCGCCTCGTAGACACGCGGGACGAGCATCGCGATCGTGGTCTTCCCGGCACCGGATGCCCCGACGAGGGCGATCGTGTCGCCCGGATCGATCACGAGCGAGACGTCGCGGAGCGTCCAGTCGCTCGGCTCGTCGGCGCCCGGTGTACCCGGTGCCTCCAGCGACTCGAGTGACACCTCCCGGCCCGGCGGGTGGCGGAACCACACGTGGTCGAGCTGGATGCGCCCCTTCGGCTGGACGAGGTCGACCGCGTCCGGGGCGTCGGTGATCGCGGCCGGGAAGTCGATCACCTCGAACACCCGCTCGAATGACACGAGCGCGGTCAGGACGTCGACGCGCGAGTTCGTCAACTGGCTGAGTGGCTGATAGATCAACGCGACGTACGCCGCAAAGGCGGCGAGCGTTCCGGAAGTGATGGTTCCGGAGACTGCGAGATTGCCACCGATCAGATACACGATTGCGGTGCCGATTGCGGTGACGAGCCCGAGCGCGACGAGCAGGATGCGGCTGTAGATCGCGGTGGCGATACCGACGTCGCGCACACTCCCCGCGCGCGCCGCGAAGGCGTCGCGCTCCCGATCGTGGTGTCCGAAGAGCTTGGCGAGCATCGCGCCGGCAACGTTGAACCGCTCGGCGGTGATGTTGTTCATCGCCGCGTTCTCCTGCATCCCGGTGCGGGCCAGCTTCTGGATCCGGGGGCCGAGGAGGCGGGCGGGAAAGATGAACGCCGGCAACGCGAGCAAGGTGAGCAACGTGATCGGCGGGCTCAGCTTGAACATGATGACGAGCGTCACGATCAGCTGGATGACGTTCTGCAGCACGGTGCCGAGCGTGTTCGTCACGGCCTGCTGCGCTCCGACGACGTC
>JAUZEI010000627.1 GCA_030839105.1 Actinomycetota bacterium | reverse complement strand
CTGGCGGCATCGAAGCGATCCGGGCAGTACCAGTCGATCGTCCCGTCCGTGCCGACGAGTGCGACGCTGTGCATGTCACCGATGACGCCATGCTCGGCGATCGGCAAGAACGCCGGAGCATCGGCTCTGTCGGTCCCTTCGCCGACGCGATGCCTAACGGTCGGGGACGCGTCGGCTCCCGGTGCTGGTTCACCCGCAGCCGCGGGCCGCCCGGCATGCGCGAGTGGCCGGTCGAGTCCGGCTGTCATCGCGGAGCTCCCCGAGTGGGCACCGCCTCGAGCGCTGGGGCGAGGGTTGTGGCGAGGATCGCGCCGTGCCCGCGCCCGCCGTTCGGGGGTGCGGCAAGCGCATCGGGTGGAGTAAAGGAGGGGGTGGAGGTCGTCGTCACGGCATGCTCCTGACGGAAGGGACCTTCGTCTCGGACGTCCGCTCGGCGGGAAACGGACTCGAGCGGTCAGCTGATTGGCTCGAGCAGCTGGAGATCGAGCTCGACCTTCACCACGTCACCGAGCGCGACGACGGTGACGCCGGGCGGCAGCGCGACATCGATGCCGAAGTCCTTGCGGCGAATCTCGGTCGTGGCCTCGAAGCCGGCGTGGCGGGGGCCGCCGGGGAAGGACTCGACGCCGCCAAGCTCCACGGCGAGGACGACGGGACGGGTGATGCCGCCGATGGTCAGCTCACCGTCGACCTGATATTCCGATCCGGCACCGGCGACGCGCGTCGAGCGGAACACCATGGTCGGACGCTTGGCGACGTCGATGAGGTCCGGCGACAGCACGTGAGCGTCGCGGTCGGTGTTGGCAGTGTCGATCGATGCGATGTCGACGGTGGCGCGGACAGTGGTTGTGTCGAGTGACTCGCCGATGACGATGTCGGCGTCGAAACGGGTGAACCGGCCCCGCACCTTGGAAACTCCGAGGTGGCGGATGGAGAAGCCGATCGAGGAATGGTTGGTGTCGACCGCCCAACGGCCGGGGGACAAGGGCAGCGAGAGGCTTGCAGGTGTGTTGGTCATGGCCGAATCATCCGCCCCGGTTCACGGGTCGGAGAAGGCCGGGCTGATCCTGGTACTGGCAGGGCCAGAGTGATTCGGGCCGTTCTGGGCATGCCGTCGGAGTGACGACAGTGGACGAGTTTCTGCGTGACGCTCGGGATGCCACGTCATCGCACGACCAGCGGCGGGGTCAGGCGCGTCGCACGATGCGCAGCGACGTGGCGAGGAGGGTGCGTATGGCCGCGTCCGTTGCTTCGTCGTAGGCCAACCACGTCTCCAGGTGCTGGTCCTCTTCGGTGGTGAGGCTTTCGAGGGTCAGTGTGAGCTGTCCGGCGTCGGGGTGGGCGAGGCGTAGGACGCGCGGCCGCGGCAACGAGACCCTGTGCGTTTCCCAGCGCTTCGCGAACTCGGGTACGGCGCGCAGTTCATCGATGAGCGCGACGAAGTGTTGGTCGCTGCTCCAGCGTGGATGCGCGGCCCGCAGCACCGATGTCTGACTGTCGGCGGCGCCGGCCCAATCGGACATGACGTGGCGCGCGGCCGGATTCAAGAAGATGTAGCGGGCGAGGTTCGGCTGCTGCTCGTCGAGGATGCCCAGTGGCGCCACAACCGTTCTCCACGACTCGTTCCATGCGAGCACGTCGCTGAGCGGTCCGGCAATGAACGCCGGCATCGGGTTGGCACGATCGAGCAGCGTTCGCAACGTCGGCCGGATTTCGTTGGTGAGCGCGCGATGAGACGGGCACAGCTCCTCGAGCGGGGCCCCGTTCGTCTTGAGGGCAAGCATCGCAAAGTGCCGCTTCTCGCCGACAGAGAGGCGCAGCGCGTCGCCGATCGCCATGATCACGGCGGGGGACGGGTTCGTGTCGCGGCCCTGCTCGAGCCGCACGAGGTAGTCGATGCTGACACCGGCGAGCGTCGCGAGCTCTTCACGGCGCAGCCCGGGTGTCCGCCGCCTTCCGACCAACGGAAGACCAACCGCTTCGGGCGTCACTCGCTCCCGATGTGACCGCAAGAACTCTGCGAGCTCACCCCGAACTGCCACACCCACATGATGCGCCTCACGAGCAACCGATGCCTAGCCCTCTCACTACCAGGATCCTCCCGGCCTTCCGGCGACAGATCGGCGGGCGCACGCTGCGGGTCAAGTCTCGTTGTTCCCCACCTCGGAGCGGAAGCCTCATGTCCAGGTTCTTGTATCGATTGGGACGTTTCGCCGTTCGCCGCCGCCGGCTGGTGCTGGCCGCCTGGCTCCTCGCGCTGGCGCTACTGGTGGTCGGTGGCCAGGTGGCCGGCGGCACATTGCGCGATGACATCAAAGTCCCCGGCTCCGGTTCTCAGCAGGCCCAGGACGTCCTGACGGCCAAGTTCCCGTCTCAGGCCGGAAGCTCGGCGCAGGTGGCCGTTCACGCACGGACCGGCACACTCACCGCCGGACGCAACGCCGCGGCGCTGGCCTCCGCCCTCACCGCGATCAAGTCGCTCCCGCACGTCGTCGGCGCCTCCGACGCGCTGTCAACCAAGAGCGCCCCCGGAACGATCGCGCTCGTGAACGTGACCTACGACCAGACAACCAAGCAACTCGGCAATCGCGCGTTCACTGCACTCGAAGCCGCGACCGCGCCCGCAACGCGCGCTGGGCTCCAGGTCGAGTATGGCGGTGACCTTCCTTCCTCCGCGGTCGGCGCGAGTCTCCCGTCGACCGAGGTGATCGGGATCATCGCGGCAATGCTGATCCTCCTGTTGGCGTTCGGGTCTGTGATCGCGATGGGATTGCCCATCGGCACCGCGCTGGTCGGACTCGGAGCCGGGATCTTGTCGATCACGATCCTCTCGGCGTTCGTCACCATCCCAACGGTTGCGACGACCGTCGCGGCGATGATCGGCCTCGGGGTCGGCATCGACTACTCGCTGTTCGTGATCACCCGACACCGTGAAGGCCTCCATCGCGGCTACACCGTCGAGGACGCAGGCGGGCGAGCGGTCGCGACGGCCGGCCAAGCTGTCCTCATCGCCGGCGGCACCGTGGTCATCGCGATCTGCGGACTCGCCGTCGCCGGTGTGGCCGCCATCACGTTCATGGGGATCGGCGCGGCGATCGTCGTCGCGGTGATGGTCATCGCCGCGCTCACACTCCTGCCCTCGATGCTGGGTTTCGCCGGGCACAACATCGACCGGTTCGGCATCCCGGGCATGAAACCCAAGCACGAGTCCGGCGCCTACGACGAGCACGGAAAACTGCATGGCTGGGGCCGCTGGGGCCATCACGTCGCCGCGCATCCGTGGCCTTACCTCGTTGGCAGCCTCGCGGTCGTCCTCACGCTGACATTCCCGATGGTGTCGCTGCGGCTCGGTCAGCCCGACGCGAGCAACGACCCAACCTCCAGCACGCTCCGCCGCAGCTACGACCTGCTCGCCCAAGGTTTCGGTCCCGGCTTCAACGGCCCGCTCACCGTGGCGGTCGACCTCAGTGCGGTCACCGGCAACAAGCACACGGTCGTCGCCGACATCACCAAAGCGGTCGCCGCCGCCCCCGGCGTCGATGCCGTACGTCCCGCCATCGTGAATCCCGCCGGAGACGCCGCGGTGATCCAGGTGCTTCCGACGTCCGAGCCGCAAGCCGCCGCGACGCAACAACTCGTCAGCCGGCTCCGCAGCCAGGTCCTACCGCAGACCGCAGCTACCGGAGCTCACACCTATATCGGCGGCTCGACCGCGTCGAACATCGACTTGTCGCATCGGGTGTCGAGCCGGCTGCTTCTGTTCATCGCAACCGTTATCGCCCTGTCGTTCATGCTGTTGATGTGCGTCTTCCGCTCCGTGCTCGTCCCGCTCAAAGCCGCCCTCATGAACCTGCTGTCGATCGGCGCGGCCTACGGCGTGATCGTCGCCATCTTCCAAAAGGGTTGGGGCGCCAGCCTGGTGGGCGTGCACGCCAGCCTGCCGATCGTGAGCTTCATCCCGATGTTCATGTTCGCCGTCCTCTTCGGCTTGTCAATGGACTACGAGGTGTTCCTCCTCTCGAGAATCCGCGAGGCCTACCTCGCCACGCACGACAACACTGAATCCGTCGTCGTCGGTATCGCGACCACCGCACGAGTCATCACGTCGGCGGCGCTGGTCATGATCTCGGTTTTCCTGGCGTTCGTGCTCGGTGACAACCCCACAATCAAGATGATGGGTATCGGTCTGGCAACCGCCGTGTTCATCGACGCGACCGTCGTACGGGTGGTCCTCGTACCCGCGGTGATGCGCCTCATGGGCGACGCCAGCTGGTGGCTACCCCGCGGGCTCGACCGGCTCCTACCCCACCTCGATATCGAAGGCGAACAGCTTCTCCCCGCACCTGAATACACGCCGGACCGCCAACCCGTGCCCGAACACCCGCCCGTGGAGCTCGTGTACGGCTGACTGGCGGCGTCCGACGTGGCAACTCGGCAGGTGCCACGGGCGAATGCAGTTCGTGTGCTCCATGCCGGCTTGAAGGCCACCGCAGAAATCCGCCTCGCCGATTTCGACGTCGACCTCACGCTGCCGCTCGGCATCGGCAAGCTCGCCATGGGCGACCAA
>JAUZEI010000607.1 GCA_030839105.1 Actinomycetota bacterium | reverse complement strand
GCGACCTGGGACCGCGAACCCGGGCCGCAAACCTGCGTTCGTCGCTCAGCTCCGCGACAGGGATGTCGGAAAGGTCGGGAAAATCGGCCGGGTCGCCGACCTCGCCGTCGTCGGATGCCTGTTCGTCGTCCCGCACCGTCCACCCCGCTTCGACCGCGTCTGCTTACCGGACGCCCGCCGAGCCCCGCAGGTTTCACCTTGCGGCATCGCCGCAGGCCGCATTACAACCCCGGACGACACCAACCGCGCCAATGTTGCAAACAGTTTGGTGGAAAATCGACCGCTCGGCGTCCGAAACGTTGCAATCTGTTTGCAACGCGACGTTGGATCGGGACAAGTGTTGGATCGGGACCCGTGCTGGATCAGGACCAGTGTTGCTCGAGGGCGGCGGCGGTCTCGGCGGGTTTGGTGACCGGCCACCAGTGACCGCTGTCGGCAAACATCTCGAGGGTCGCACCCGTGCGCGCCGCGAGGCGCGTGCCGAAGTCGGCGGTGACGTACGGGTCGTCGGCGCCCCAGAGCACGAGTCCCGGACGCTCGATCGCGTCGACGGCGTCGTGCCAGTCGCCGAAACCGGACGCGGCCGAGCGGTACAGCTTCAGAATGCAGTCCTTCATGGTGTCGTCGACGTTCGCCGCGATCTCGGTTGCGTACTCCCGACCGAGTTGGTCCGCCAACGCGTCGACGAGCGCGTCGCCGACCATCGCGTCCATGACCTGCTCGCCCACCTCGGGCGTCTGCCACATCTGCGCGAGGTCGTGCCACACGTAGTCGCGGTCGATGGCGGCCGAACCGGCCGCCCACGTTCGGACCAGATCGGGCCGGGTCGCCACCAGCCGTTGCACCAGCAGCGATCCCCAATCGTGGCCGACGATGTCGACGGGCTCTCCGACCGCCTCCACTTGTTGCACGAGCCAATCGACGTAGGCCTCTTTGGTCGCGTCGAATCCGGACGGGACCGGCGCCGCGAATCCGGGAAGCGCGGGCGTGACGATGTCGGTGCGCTTCAGGCGTGCGCGCACTCGGTCCCACAACTTCGTGGTGTCGGGAACGCCGTGGACGAGGACTGCGGGCATGTTCGACTCCTGGGACGAGGTTCAGAAGCGCAACGGGTCGATCAATCGGCCTCGTTGGCTTGGGCCAGACGGTGTTTCAGCCCGGAAATGGCGTCGATCGGACCGGGATCGACGTCGTTCAGCAACGCGAGGTAACTGCTCGTCCAGTCGCCGACGTACATGAGATCGAGCAACTGCGCGAGCCGGCCGTCGCCCTCGGCCTGCACTTCGAGCACCTGGTGCACGCACTCGCCGATGATCTCACGGGTCACGTCGAAGCGCGGCTGCAACCGCTTGTGCTCGAACCCGTGCCGCAACTCGACGAGCGAGATGAGCTGGCGCGTGACGTCGCCGTGCTGGCCCCAGCCACAGATCTCGTTGTGGTCGAGCTCGGGATACTGGTTCCAGAACGCGGGCGACTTGGCGTTCTCGTTCATGTCGCACTTCCAGCGATATGCGGCCGCGCCGCCGAGCGCGCCGCCGCCGTAGATCATTGGGATGGTGCGACCGATGCGCCGTGCCAACTCGCGGGCCGGATTCGCGGCGCCCATCACGGTCGGCACGCAACGGTCGCGGCGGTGAGCGAGTTGCACCTGCGCGGTCACGAGATTCGCGTGCGCGCCCGGCGCGAGGCCGGTCCGGAACAGCGTGACGAGCAGCGGCGCGACGAGTGCCCCGATCGCGGCCCGGGGCATGAATCCGTCCGGGCATGGAAGGTGCAATGCACCCGCGTCGTGCGCGACTTCGGCGAGCCGACCGCCGCAGGAGATGGCGACGAGCTGCGCGTCGCGTTCCACTGCGCTCGACGCCATCGAGACGGTCTCTTCGGTGTCGCCCGAGTACGACACCGCGATGGCGAGCGTCTCCGGACCTACGAACGCCGGCGTCCGGATCTGCTTGAGCACCGTGATGGGCACCGGCAGCTCGTCGTTGAACGCGGCGGCGACGACGTCGCCGACGATTCCGGAGCCGCCCATGCCCAGTACGACCACGTTACGGATGACGTCGCCGCGCGGGAACCGGTCGGCGTGGACCTCTCCCGCGATCTCGTGGGCGTGCGCGAGCTGTTCGGGCAGACCGGCAACGGCGTCGAGAAAGCCGAGAGAGTCGACGGTCACTGCTCGAACGTCGGCTTGATGCCTTCGCTCTCAACTTTCTTCGTCAGCCGGCTGTGCTCCGCGTCGTCGACCGTCTCGGCGTCATCGATCAACAGATCTGGAATATCGCCGTCGAGGACGCGATAGCGACGCCGCAGACGAGGGTTGTAGAGCGACTGCTCGTCCGCGAAGTACAAGAGCGGGCCCTTGTCCTGCGGGCATGCGAGGATCTCGAGCAGTTTCGGGTCGAGCGCCATGCCGCGCAGACTAGCGGCGGGACGGCGGGCGGGTCAGTGCTCGGGCGCGCGGACGAAGGCGAGCACCTCGCCGGTGTGCGCCTCGCACGAGGCCGCGTCGGGGGCCTCGAGGTTGAGGCGCAACAGCGGCTCGGTGTTGCTCGGCCTCAAGTTGAACCACCAGTCGCCGCACTCGACCGTCAAGCCGTCGAGCCGGTCCTGCGAACAGCCGGAGAACTCGGCTGCGACCTTCTCGATGACCGCCTTGGGATCGTCGACGCGCGAGTTGATCTCGCCGCTCTGCACGTAACGCTCGAACGGCTTGCGCAACTCCGAGAGCGGTATGCCGGCGCGGCCGAGCTGCTCGAGAACGAGGAGCGCGGCGATCGAGCCGGAGTCGGCGCGCCAGTTGTCGCGGAAGTAGTAGTGCGCGGAGTGCTCGCCGCCGAAGATCGCGCCGGTCTCCGCCATGATCTGCTTGATGAACGAGTGACCGACGCGCGCCCGGACGGGAATGCCGCCGTGCTCGCGGATGATCTCGGGCACCGCGTGCGAGCAGATGAGGTTGTAGACCACCGTCTCGCCCGGATGGCGGTCGAGGATGCCCGCCGCGACGATCGCAGTGGTCGTCGAGCCGCTGATCGGCACGCCCTTGTCGTCGACGAGGAACACGCGGTCGGCGTCACCGTCGAACGCGAGCCCGATGTCGGCGTCCAGGTCGAGCACCGCCCGTTGGAGGTCCTTGAGGTTCTCGGCCTGGATCGGGTCGGCAGGGTGGTTCGGGAACGAGCCGTCGAGCTCGCCGAACAAGACGGTCAACGAGAACGGAAGGCCTTCGAAGACCCGGGGGACGACGAGACCACCCATGCCGTTCGCGGTGTCGGCGACGACGGTCAGCGGCTTCAGCACCGACTTGTCGACGAAGGAGCGCACGTGATCGCCGAAGGCCTCGAGCATGTCGACGCGCTCGACCTTGCCCGCGACCTCACCACGCGACGTGACGCCCGACGCCACCATCTCCTTGATCTGCTGCAACCCGGTCTGCTCCCCGATCGGGGCGGCACCGGCCCGGCACAGCTTGATGCCGTTGTACTGAGCGGGGTTGTGGCTCGCCGTCAACATCGCGCCGGGGGCGTCGAGCTTCCCGGACGCGAAGTAGACGAGGTCGGTCGACGCCAGACCGACGTCGGTCACGTCGGCGCCGGCGAGCGTGGCGCCCTCGATGAAGGCCGCCGAGAGAGGCTCCGACGACGCGCGCATGTCGTGACCGACCACGAGGTGCTGTGCACCCGTGAAGTGCGCGAACGAGTTGCCGATGCGGCGTGCCAGCGCCTCGTCGACCTCGTCGGGATAGATGCCGCGAATGTCGTACGCCTTGAAGATTCCGTCGAGCGACACGTCTGCTCCTACCCACTTCCCGCCAGCGGTTCCGGCCTCAGAGCGGGATCATGGTAGCGCCGGCATGGAATCAGTCCGGTCGGGCGGCTCGTCGTCGGACGGACCCGGTGGGGGCCCGTCCGCGGGGCCGTCCGGATCGTCCGGTGGAACATCCGGGTCGTGTGCACGTTCTCCCCCGCGACCTCTTCGTCGACTCCACGGCCGGCGCCCGCGCGGACGCCGGTACCGGTGCGGATCGTCGCGAAGCACGTCGAGTGCATCGTCGACGCCCGCGCCGTCCGCATTCTCAGACGTCTCACCCGCGTCGTCGGTTCCCGCCGAGAATCGACGCGCACCGGTCCAGAGACCGAGGAGCAGGAGTCCGGCGACGCCGGCCAGCGTGATTCCCCGCCCGGCCC
>JAUZEI010000594.1 GCA_030839105.1 Actinomycetota bacterium | reverse complement strand
CACCGCGAACGGCACGAAGTCGCCGCGCAACGCGAGCACGACCTGCTCGGCGATCGTCTCTCCCGCCTTGTCCTGCGCTTCGGCGGTCGACGCACCCAAATGCGGTGTGACGACGACCGTGTCGAGTGCGAACAGTGGCGACTCGGTCGTCGGTTCCTTTGCGAACGTGTCGATCGCCGCTCCGCCGAGGTGGCCGTCGGCGATCGCCGCGGCCAGGGCCTCCTCGTCGACGATGCCGCCCCGACCTGCATTGACGAGCCGCATACCGGGCTTGGCGTGCGCCAGCACCGACGCGTTGACCAGCCCCACCGTCTCCGGCGTCTTCGTCGCGTGAATGGAGACGAAGTCGGAGGTCGCGACCAACTCTTGGACGGTCTCGACCAGCGCGACGCCGAGCTGGCGGGCTCGATCCGCGCTCACGAACGGATCGTACGCGACGAGTCGCATCCCGAACGCGTGGGCGCGCTGCGCGACGAGCACGCCGACGCGGCCGAGCCCGACGATGCCGAGCGTCTTGCCGTGCAGCTCGACGCCCTCCCACTTCGAACGGTTCCACGCGCCGGCCTTGAGATCGGCATTCGCCTGCGGCACGTTGCGCGCCTGCGCGAGGAGCAGCGCCATCGTGTGCTCGGCCGCGGAGAGGATGTTCGACTGCGGGGCGTTGACGACCATGACGCCCCGACGCGTCGCTTCCGCGACGTCGACGTTGTCGAGCCCGATGCCGGCGCGCCCGACGACGACGAGATCGGCCGCCGCTTCGAGCACCTCGGGCGTCACCTGCGTGGCACTCCGGATCACGAGCGCCTGCGCGCCCTTGACCGCGTCGAGCAGCTCGGCCGGCGAGAGCCCGGTCTGCACGTCGACATCGAGACCCGCGGCGCGCATGGCATCGAGGCCGCGCTCGGCAAGAGGTTCGGAGACGAGAACGCGTGCTGCCATCGACGCGAGGGTAGACGGCTACCCGAGCAAGTCGGCGATCCGGCGCACGCCTTCGCCGAGGTCGTCGTCGCCGAGCGCGAAAGACAGCCGGGCGTAGCCGGGAGCTCCGAACGCCTCGCCCGGAACGATCGCGACCTTCGCGACCTCCAGCAGAATCTCGCAAAGCTCCAGCGTTGTCTGCGGAGTGCGGCCCGCGATCTCGCGGCCGAGTACGCCCTCGAACGACGGGAAGCAGTAGAACGCGCCCTCGGGCGCGAGCACGCTCACACCGTCGATCTTCGACAGCAGCTCGAACATCATGCGACCGCGTCGCGCGAAGGCATTGCGCATCTCGACCACTGCGGAGAGATCTCCGCTCACGGCCGCGAGCGCGGCCGCCTGCGCGACGTTCGACACGTTCGAGGTGGAGTGCGACTGCAGGTTGGTCGCGGCCGCCGTGACGTCGGGCGGTCCGATCATCCACCCGACGCGCCAACCCGTCATCGCGTACGTCTTCGCGACACCGTTGAGGATCACGCACGTGTCCATCATCTCGGGCACGAGTCCGGGCATCGACGAGAACACGTGACCGTCGTAGGTGAGGTGCTCGTAGATCTCGTCGGTCACGACCCAGATGCCGCGCTCGACCGCCCACCGCCCGATCGCCTCGACTTCGTCGGGCGGGTACACCGCGCCGGTGGGATTGCTCGGCGAGACGAAGAGCAATGCCTTCGTCCGGGGCGTCAGTGCAGCTTCGAGCTGTTCGATCGTGACCCGGAAGCCCTGCGCCTCCGACGTCGGCAGCACGACGGGAACACCGCCCGCAAGGATGATCTCCTCGGGATACGAGGTCCAGTACGGCGCGGGCAGGAGGATCTCGTCGCCCTCGTTACACAGCACCTGGAAGGTGTTGTAGACGGCATGCTTTCCGCCGTTCGTGACGACGACCTGGGCCGCGGAACAGTCGACGCCGGAGTCACGCTTGGTCTTGAACGCGATCGCCTCGCGCAGCTCCGGCAGGCCCGGAGTCGGTGAGTAATGGTGGAACCGGGGCTCGCGACAGGCCACGATCGCCGCCTCCACGACATTCGCGGGAGTCGGAAAATCGGGCTCACCCGCACCGAAGCCGATGACGTTCTCGCCGGCCGCCTTGAGGGCTTTGGCCTTGGCGTCGACGGCGAGCGTCGCCGACTCCTGGATGGCTGCAATACGAGCCGAAATACGAGAGGAGGTGTTGGCCACGGCTCCATGGTGGCACGTCGCGTCGCCGGTGCCCGAGCCGTATCCTCCGGCCGGACACTGCCGAGCAGGCCGAGATCGACCGCCGCACGACAAGCGGGTCGACCCGCGAGCCGCATATTTCGAGCGCGTCGCGCGTAGCCTGACGCGCATGCGCCGCCGCTTCCGCCGCTTCGCCGCGTCCGTAGGCGCGGGCGCCGTGGTCGCGGCCACTGTCAGCGTCGCGGCGGTCACACCATTGACGGGTGCCGAAGGTACGGCTGCGGCGCTCTCGTCGCCGAAGGCCGACATCGTCGTCGACGCCGGCACCGGCAAGGTCCTCATCGGCGACGGCGTGCACACGGCGGTCCACCCCGCGAGCACCGCCAAGATCATGACTGCGCTCACAGCCGTCGAGCGGTTGTGCCCCGGCGCCAATGTCACCGCCAACGCGCAGGACGCTTCGGTCGAGACGATGCGCATCGGCCTGCAGGTCGGCAAGCCGTGGCCGGTCGAGCAGATGATGGCGTCGATGATGATGGTGTCCGCGAACGACGCCGCCTACGCGATCGCCACCACCGTCGGCGGGAACCTCGACGGATTCGCGACCGACCTCGCCACGACGGCCAAGCAGCTCGGCCTGCGCGACAGCAGGCTGGGCGATCCGGCCGGCCTCGACGACGAGACGTCGTACAAGGGCGGCCCGTACATGAGCGCGTTCGACCTCGCGATCGCGGCTCGCAACGCGCTGACCGTGCCGGAGATCGCGAAATGGGCGGCGATGCACGAGCACTTGTTCGTCGACCCGACGGGCGTATCGCACCACCTCGTCAACCACAACAAGATGCTCCCGGGCGGCGGCGTGGACTACGCCGGCGCGGTGGGTTTCAAGACGGGATTCACCAGCCGGTCGCAGCACACCCTGGTCGCGGCCGCGACACGGAACGGCCGCACGTTGATTGCAGTCGTGCTCGGCGTTCCGACGAGCGGCTACGAGGAAGCGGCCTCACTACTCGACGCCGGATTCGCGATGCCGACCGGCGCCCGCGGCACCGGCGAGAAGCTCCCCGCGGTCGCGGTCTCGCCGTGTTCGAACCGCGCCGTCGACCAGGCGGCGTTCGCGAAGCTCGGCGCGGCGGCCGGGACCCCGGGCACGGCGGGCACCCCCGGCAGCACGGCCATCACCGTTCCCGGCGTGATCCCCTCACTCAACGCGTCGCCGATCTCCGCCCCGAAACGCGCGCAGACGCAGTCCGCGTCGACCGCGGCGGCCGCGCCCACGAAGCACTCACCCGGACTCCTGCGCCCGCGCAATCTCATCGTTGTCCTGCTGCTGATCGGCGCGGTCCTGTTCGCGGTCCGGCGTCGCGCGGTGAAACGCCAACGGGCGTTGCGGCTCGCGCGCCGGCGGCAGCGCATCAGTGCGATGCGTAGCGGAGGCCTGCCGGTAGTCGACGGTCGTTATCGCGCCGGGACGCGCATCGGTCCCCCGGTCGAGTC
The DNA here is from genome assembly GCA_030839105.1 of Actinomycetota bacterium. Lineage (GTDB taxonomy): Bacteria > Actinomycetota > Acidimicrobiia > IMCC26256 > PALSA-610 > PALSA-610. Next base: position 1,699 of record JAUZEI010000594.1, on the reverse strand, counting down.
GCACGTACGCGTGCGGCCCGCCCGGCAGTCGGACCGCGGCCGCGCCTGACGCTCGGCGGGAACCGCGCTTCGGAATGCGCTACCAGGGCATCGAGACGCCGCCGTTGGGACGCTCGATCTGACCGGTCACGAACGCGGCCGCTTCCGACACGAGATAGAGGAACGAGCGCGCCACGTCTTCCGCTTCGCCCGCGCGGCCCAACGGTGCCATCGCACCTGCGCGCTTGTGATACTGCTCGAGCTTCTCGGGAACGACATTGCCGTCGGCATCGGTGAAGTTGTGACGCGAGAAGTTGGTCAGGATCATCCCCGGCGCGATCGCGTTCACGCGGATGCCGTGACGACCGACTTCGGTCGCGAGCGTCTTGGTAAGCATCGCAACCGCGGCCTTCGTCATCCCGTAGCACGCGAGGGTCGGCGCCGGAGTGTCGATCGCACCGGACGAAATGTTGACGATGTTGCCCGAACCCTGCGGGATCATGTGACGGATCGCGGCCTGACATCCGTAGAAGACGCTCTTGAGGTTGATCGCGAGCAGCCGTTCGAACTCCTCGTCGGTGCAATCCGCGACCATCTTGTTGTGCGGGATGCCGGCGATGTTCCCCATGATGTCGACGCGGCCGAACTCGCTCTGCGCGCGGTCGACGAGCGCGTCGACGTCGGCGCGCTTGGTCACGTCGACCCTTTGCACGACCGCTTTCCCGCCCCCGGCTGTGATGTCGTCGGCGGTGGCCTGTGCGCCCGCCTCGTCGATGTCGCCGCCGACGATCGTCGCGCCCGCGTCGGAGAGCATGTGCGCCGACGCCTTGCCGATCCCGCTCGCAACGCCGGTCAACACTGCGACCTGGCCCGACAAGTCGAACAGCTCTTGCACGCGTGTCACGAGACACCTTTCGATCGGGGAGCCAATTCCGCTGGGAGCCTACGCATCCGGCCCGATGCTGCGCCTATGCCCGTGGCACTCGACCCGGTGCGCCGCGCACGCCGGTGATCGCCCACAATGGTCCGATGGCCGGCGATCAATCGGTACCGCAATCGGTACGGCAACCGGTACGGCAACCGGTACGGCAACCGGTACGGCAACCGTGACCGCGATCCTCGCGCTGGGCAGTCGAATCAGCGACGTCAACGTGCTCGCCTATTTCGCCGCGTTCGGCGGCGGAGTCGTCTCGTTCCTCTCGCCGTGCGTCCTCCCGCTCGTGCCCGGGTACCTCTCGGTCGTCACCGGGCTCGATCTCGCGGAGCTCCAGGACGAGTCGCGGGTGCACGCCCGCCGCATCGTCACCACCACGGCGTGGTTCGTCGCCGGATTCGGTGCGGTGTTCGTGGCCCTCGGCATGTCGGCCAGCGGATTCGGCCGGCTCCTGCGCGACCATCAGAGCGTCCTCACGCGTCTCTCGGGGACCGTGATGCTCTCGATGGCGCTGTTCCTGCTCGGCTCACTCTTCCTGCGCGCGCCGTGGCTCTACCAAGAGAAACGCTTTCATCCGCAGCTCGGGCGGTTCGGCGCCGCGGCACCCGCGGTCGCGGGTGTGGCGTTCGGCTTCGGTTGGTCGCCGTGCATCGGACCGATCCTCGGTTCGATTCTCGGCATCGCCGCGAATCAGCATCGGCTGTGGGCGGGCGGCACCCTGCTGGCCGTCTACTCGCTCGGTCTCGGACTGCCCTTCCTGCTGTCCGGCCTGCTGCTCGGACGACT
>JAUZEI010000587.1 GCA_030839105.1 Actinomycetota bacterium | reverse complement strand
GGTTCGTCGACGTGCTCATATCCAGCGTGCTCATCGGGTGGGCGGCCGTCCTCGCGTGGGACAAGGGTCGCAGTCCGCTCGCGCTCGTCGGTCTCGCGCTCGCGCTGACACCCATGGTCGTGTTCCTGAGCGCCACGACGTCACCGAACGGTGTCGAGATCGCGGCCGCAATGTGTATGTGGGCCGCGCTGCTCCATCTGACCCGAACCGAACGCGCGACGTCGCCGAAGGTCGCGTGGTGGGGACTGGCCGCCGGCGGCGCCGTCATGGAGCTCAGTCGTAACCTCGATCCCCTCTTCCTCGTCGTCGCGGTCGTCGTCGTATTGTGCGCGCGCGGCCGCTTCCTCCCCCCGCCGAAGGATCCGCGGATGACGCGGATCGAACAAGCGGAACGGGCGCCGCGCATGGTGAAGACGACGATCGCCATCCTCGTGGTCGCGGGTGTCGTCTGCATCTCGTGGTCCACGTTCGTCACCGCGCACCCGGCTCTGGATCTCAGCGTCACCACACACGCCATCAAACCCGCGATCAGGGCACTGCCGAATCAGTTCCGCCAGATCGTCGGCGTGTTCGGTTGGAGCGAGACGACGATGCCGCAGGTGATGTACGCGCTCTGGGGCGTGCTCGCGCTCTGGATCGGCGGACTTGCGCTCTGGTACGGCACCCGGCTCGAACGCGTCGCGCTGGTCGGGCTCGGCGCCGTCATCGTGCTGGCCGACATCGGGATCTCGACGGTGATCGAGGCGCCGATCGGTTTCGGCATGCAGGCCCGCTACATCCTTCCGCTCGCGGTCGGCTTGCCGATGCTCGCGGGCGAGATCTTGAACCGCCATCGCGATCGAGCCGGCCGCCGGCGCGGTTACGGAGTGACGAGACGCCTGGAAGGACGCATCCGCGTCGTCTCTTTCGTCGGTATCGCGTTCCTGCAGGCCGTTGCATTCGTCTCGAACCTGCACCGCTACATCGTCGGCGAGAACGCCTCGTGGTCACTGCCGTGGAACGGTTCGTGGCGGCCTCCCGGTGGCGTGGCGGTGTGGGCCGGTTTCGCGATCGCCGGAGTCGTGTGCATCGCGTTCACCGGACTGCTCGGTCGCGGGACGAGGCTCGAGCCCGTCGCCGCACCGCCCGCCCAATCGTCGCCCGCGCGACGGTACCGGCGATCGCCGGTCGGGTAGCCGACACCTCATAGTCCACGTCGCCGGGCGGAGATCTCGACCGCTACAGTCCCCGTTTCGACTGCATCTCTCGGGGAGCGCTGGATGACCGTCCGAGTGTTGGGTGTCGGTGCCGCCGCGCCCGAGCTACGTCTGCGCGCGGCCGACGTCGGCGCCGCCTGGGGCAGGGGTGGCCGCGGCGAAGTCGCCGTGTGCGCGCCCGACGAGGACACGCTCACATTGGCCTGGCAGGCCGCCGACCGCGCGCTCGAGGCCGCGGGAATCGAAGCCGGCGCCGTCGACGCGCTGTTCTGGGGAACCAGTAGGCCGCCGTTTGCGGAAGGCCCGAGCTTCGCGTTCCTCGCCGCCTCGCTGAGCCTGGCGCCGACGATCGGCGGGTCGCTCTCGTCGGGTTCGGCCCATGCCGGCATGGAAGCTCTCCTCGCCGGCACCGACGCGATCGGGGCGGGCTCGGCCCGCACCGCGCTCGTCATCGTCTCCGACGCGTTGCGTCCCGGTCCGGGAACCGGCTTCGAAGCGCGCTGCGGAGCGGGCGCCGCCGCGATGGTGCTCGCGGCCGAGGGCAACGCAACCGCGACGATCGGCACACGCCTCACGCGCACCCGTCCGTTCCTCGACCGTTACCGCGGCGACGGCGAGATCGACAACCGCGACATGTACGACGGTCGCCTCTTCCGCGAGGAGATCTTCCTGCCCGTCGTGCGTGAGGTCGCGGAGAATCTCGCCGCCTTCGACGTGCGCGCCTGGTCGTTGCCGGATCCCGACGGGCGCCTCGGTGCCGTGCTGGCGCGCAACGTCAAGGCGACGACCACTCCTTCGCACGAGGTCTACGGCGCGATCGGCGACGCGGGCGCCGCCGCCGCGCTACTCGGCGGTCTGGCGGCGCTCGACGCGGCCGGACTCGTCGCCATCGTCGGTACGGGTGGCGGCCGCACCACCGGCCTGCTGATCAACGCCGACGCGCCGGTGCCGGGTGCGGCGACCACCGCCGACGCACTTTCCGGTGGGCGCGCCGCGAGTTACACCGAAGCGTTGCGGGCCCGCGGCCAGCTGCAGCCCGTCGGTGAGACGATTCCGATGGGTGTGCCGCCGGAGAGCGCGATGTTCGTGCGCGGTGCCGACGAGATGCTGGGCCTGCTCGGCGGCCGGTGCGTCGACTGCGGGACGATCAGCACACCCCCGTCGATCCACCCGCATTGCATCAACTGCGGCGGCCCGAAGCTCGAGCCCGTTGCGCTCGCGCGCGGCGGCGCGGTGCACACGTTTGTCGTCAATCAGACCATGCCCGCGCCGTTCGTCGCACCGCTCCCGATCGCGGTGCTCGACATGGACGACGGCTCACGCCTCATGCTGCAGGTGATCGGCGACGGCACCGACATCGAGATCGGCCGACGCGTCGAGTTGGTACTGCGGAAGTACGCGCACGAGCGGGGCGTTCCCGTGTACGGATTCAAGGCCCGAGCGAAGAAAGAAGCTGTCGCGTGAGTTGGAACAGAGTCGCCGTCGTCGGTGCCGGGCTCATCAAGATGGGTGAGCTGTTCGAGCAGAGCTACGAGCAAATGGCTTCCGGCGCGTTCGACGCCGCGGTCGGCAGCGTCGACAAGGGCTTCGAGCCCCACCAGGTGGAGGCCGCGTTCGTCGCGACCCAGCGCGGCACGCTGTGGGGACAAGAAGGCATCGGTGGCAACACCATCCCCACTGCGATCGGACTGGCCGGCATCCCGTGCACGCGCATCGAGAACGCATGCCCGTCGGGTTCGGATGCCTTCCGCGTCGGCGCGATGGCCGTTGCCAGCGGCGTGCACGACGTCGTGCTCGTGATCGGTGTCGAGAAGATGCGCG
>JAUZEI010000548.1 GCA_030839105.1 Actinomycetota bacterium | reverse complement strand
TGCCCCAGTCGCACCGGTCGGACCCACGTTGGCGCCGGGAGTGGTCGTCTCGATCCGGACGTCGTCGATCAGGAATCCCTTACCTGAGTGCGCCGGCCGCTCGTCGCCGGCTCCGCCTCCCTCGCGGAAGAGCAGCGAATCCACGGTCGGCACCGGCGCCATCGGGTCCACATCGCGGAAGTAGTCCTCCCACGTCGTGCCCGTCTTGACCGTGGAACCGTCGATCTTGATCGTGACCTGGTCGTTCCCCGCGCCGTCCACGAAGTCGATCTGGAACTCGATCAGGTGAGAGGCGTTGCGAGGCAGAGTCGCGATGTCGTCGTCGGTGAAGTCGTTCAGCACGAACTCGTCGAAGAACACGTGCACGCCGTCCGGATGGTCCTCGAAGCGCAGGTAGCTCATGCGCGCGCCGTCGCCGCGGTCGGGACTCACCGACATGTAGAGGCCGGACTGCTCCGTCGACAGCGCGGTGCCGATGCGGAAGCGCGCCTTGTACTGGGTCTGGCGAATGCCGCCCGAGTAGCCGTTGCCGGAGGCGCCCGTCTCACCGGCCTCGTCAACCGTGCTCGGCGTGAACGTCTGGTCGCCGAAGCTTCCGCTCACGACCGCGTTGGAGGACTGCATCGACTTCGAGCCGAAGCCATACCCGGCAGCGTCCGGGAACGCGTTCACGTTGACGACGTTGACGTCGTAGGGGCCGGTCTTGGACCAGTCGCCCTGGCCGTCGATGTTTCCGGTGTGGTAGGTGGACGACTCGAACACCGTCCCGACCACGTCTGCCTCGGCAACAGATGGAGCAGCCGCCATCGCCGCGATCACTGCGCCCGAGAGCGCGAGCCCGCGGAACCTCCCAACCGGACTTGCGATTGCACGGGCCTCGGCGAACAGCCGTCGTTCATTCATGCGTCCTCCTGTCGGTCGAACCGCAGGAGGAAAGGTGCGAGCCCCTTCTGCTGACGCCCACTCGAACATGCGTCGAGCTTCTTGTCAATGGTTAATGGCGCATCAGCAGCGCTGTCCAGCCCTTCATCGACAGGCGTCGAGCCTCATTCGAAGGCGCGTAAGCAGCGGCAACTTCGTCCGCCTCATGGTCGAGCAGGCCGGACAGGATCAGCGCTCGCGGCCGCTGCGCGGGCATGCGCGACGCGACCTGTAGAAGCAGCGGACGCATCAGGTTCGCGGCCATCACGTCGGCCTCCGGGATAGGCCCCGAGCGCAGGTCGAGCCGCTCCACGCGGTCGAGCAGCACCGCGTTCGCGCGCGCATTGGAGTCGGTCGCGGCCACGGCGGCGCGGTCGGCGTCGAACGCGCTCACGGGTGAGAAGCCGAGCTTCGACGCCGCGATCGCCAGCACACCCGACCCGCAGCCGAGGTCCGCGAACGAGCCCTCAACCTCGTCGAGCGAGAGCAGCAACTCGAGGCACAGGCGCGTGGTCGGATGGGTGCCCGTGCCGAACGCCTGGCCCGGGTCGATCACCACCTCGTGCACGCCGGGCCGCACCGCCGGCTGCTCCCAGGGCGGCCGCACGTACAAGCGACCACCGAGCAGCAGCGGCACGTGGAAGCGCTTCCAGCGCTCGGCCCAGTCCTCGGCCACCTCCTCCCCGCGCACCTCTACGACGACGCCCGCGACCGACGCCTCGCCGAGCGGCAGCGACGGCAGCTCGCCCGGCGCGCCGTACAGCGCGTACTCGACCCAACCGTCGCCATCGACCTGCTCGACGCCCTCGGGGGTCAGCTCCAGGAGCGCCGCCAGCACCTGCTCGGCGGCGTCGGCAGGCGCGCGTACTGAAAGGCGGATCATCGACCGCCCGTTATATAGATGCCGCATGCGCGAGCCGCCCCCGCTGTCGATCGTGATCCCCACGCGCGAGGGCATCGACGAGCTCGCGCCGGTGCTCGCCGCCCTTGAAGCGCAGGTCGAGCGCACGGGTGCCGAGGTGATCGTGGTCGGCCCGGCCGAGCAGAGTGCGACGCCCGCCTGGCTGCGCGTGGTCACGATGCGCGACGAGGACATCTACAGCCTCCGGACCGTCGGACTGCGCGAGGCCCGCGGCGCGGTCGTGGCGATCGGGGAGGACCATGCGGTCCCGCGCGACGACTGGTCTGAATCGATCGTCCGCGCACACGCCGAGCACCCGGCCACCCCTGCCGTGGTGGGCTGCATGTACAACGGCACCGCTGCGACGCTGGCCGGTCGCTCGAACTTCCTCGCCTTCGCCGCTCCCTTCGAGGCGCCCATGCCGACGCTGCGCGCCCGGCGCCCGCCACCGTCGTCGATCGTCTCGCTGAAGGCGTCCGCGCTCGAAGCCGCGCGTGAGGAGGCCGGGTACCTCGAGGCAACGCTGATCCCGCGGCTATTCGAGGAGGGACGGATCGCCGCCGACGACCGCATCGTGATCGACCACTATCAGGACAACGGCATGCGCTGGTCGATCGTGAACGCCTTCCACAGCGCGCGGGCCTCGTACGGGGCGGCGCGCGCGGGGCTCGACCGCTCGCAGCGGCTCTACACGGCGCGCTGGTCGCTCGTCAACTGGCCGCGCCGGATCCTGAGCGAGGCGCGCGCGGCCACGGGCAGCCGGATCGACCTGGCGGCCGTGGCGGCGATCGCAGCGGCAGCTGCGCTGGGGGCTGCGTCGGGATCGCTGGCGGGGCCCGGCCGCTCGTCGGCTCGGGTCGCTTAGCGCAGCGCCCGGCGGACGCGCGCGAAGATCGACTCGTCGCGGCCGTCGCCGTCGGCGAGGTTGCGATCTGTGAGCGTCCCCCCGAACTCCTCCAGCATGCGGCGCTGCTCGCCGGACAGGTTGCGCGGGATCACGACGTTG
>JAUZEI010000503.1 GCA_030839105.1 Actinomycetota bacterium | reverse complement strand
GCGGATTTCGCCCGCGCGGTTATCGAGGCCGGGCTGATCTGGATCGGCCCATCACCCGAGGCCATCGAAAAGCTTGGCGACAAGGTATCCGCGCGCCACATCGCGGAAAAGGTCGGGGCCCCGCTGGCCCCCGGCACGCTGAACCCCGTCTCCGGCGCTCAGGAGGTGCTCGACTTCGTCGACGTGCACGGCCTCCCCGTGGCCATCAAGGCAGCGTTCGGCGGCGGCGGCCGCGGCCTGAAGGTCGCTCGCACTCGCGAGGAGATCCCCGAGCTGTTCGAGTCCGCCACCCGAGAGGCCATCGCCGCGTTCGGTCGGGGCGAATGCTTCGTCGAGAAGTACCTTGATCAGCCGCGTCATGTCGAGACCCAGTGCCTCGCCGACTCCCTGGGCACTGTGGTCGTCGTCTCCACCCGTGACTGCTCACTCCAGCGCCGCCACCAGAAGCTGGTCGAGGAAGCGCCGGCACCCTTCCTCTCCGACGAGCAGAACGCGCTGCTGTACTCCGCGTCGAAGGCGATCCTCAAAGAGGTCGGCTACGTAGGCGCCGGCACGTGCGAGTTCCTCGTCGCGAAGGACGGCACCATCTCCTTCCTCGAGGTGAACACCCGGCTGCAGGTCGAGCACCCCGTGTCGGAAGAGGTCACCGGGATCGATCTCGTTCGTGAGCAATTCCGACTGGCCGAGGGCGGCACCTTGGACTACCCCGACCCCGTGCCGGAGGGCCATTCGTTCGAATTCCGCATCAACGGAGAGGATCCCGGTCGGGACTTCATGCCGGCCCCGGGACCGGTGCACGCGCTGCGTTTCCCCGGCGGCCCTGGCGTCCGCGTCGACAGCGGGGTCACGACCGGCGACGTGATCAGCGGCGCGTTCGATTCGCTCCTGGCCAAGCTAATCGTCACGGGCTCGAGCCGCGAGGGTGCCCTCGAGCGTTCCCGACGGGCGCTCGACGAGTTCGAGGTGACCGGGCTCCCCACCGTGCTGCCGTTCCACCGCAAGATCGTTCGGGATCCCGCCTTCACCTCCTCCCCGTTTTCGGTCTACACGAGGTGGATCGAAACCGCATTCGTCAACGACATCGAGCCATGGAGCGGGTCGCTCGCCGAGGCGACCGCGCCGGCACCCCGGCAGAGTCTCGTGGTCGAGGTCGACGGCAAGCGCATCCAGGTGAGTCTGCCGGCCCGACTGGCCTCAGGCTTCGCTACCGGCTCCGCTTCGCTCGGGGCCCCACCGCGTCGGCGCGGCGGGGCCGGCGCCGTCGTCACCGCCACCGGCGACTCGGTCAAGGCGCCGATGCAGGCGACCATCGTGAAGCTTGCGGTCGGCGAGGGTGACGCCGTCGTCAAGGGTGACCTCATCCTCGTTCTCGAGGCGATGAAGATGGAGCAGCCGATCACGGCCCACAAGGACGGCACCATCGCGAACATCAACGCGATTGTCGGCGAGACGGTGTCCTCCGGTCACCTTCTGCTCAACATCGCCGGTTAAGCTCCCGTAACCGGGCCTCGTCAGTTGACGATGTGCATGGCGCGCGCGGCATCCGTAATGCTGTCCGACAGCGACGGGTAGACGGCGAACGCTCGGGCGACCTGGTCGACGGTCAACCGGTGCTCGACGGCGATCGCGATCGGAAGGATGAGCTCGGACGCCCGCGGAGCGACGATCACCCCGCCGATGACCGTTCCCGATCCGGTCCTGGCGAACAGTTTGACGAAACCGTCCTTGATTCCCATCATCTTCGCCCGCGGATTCGAGGCGAGCGGCAGTTTGTAGATCTCGCCCTGCGCGATGCCGTCCTCGATCTGCTTCTGCGACCAGCCGACGGTGGCGATCTCGGGTTGCGTGAAGATGTTGGATGCCACGTTGCGAAGTTCCGTCGGATTGACCGCGTCGCCCATCGCGTGGAAGACGGCAGTTCGTCCCTGCATCGAGGCGACCGAGGCGAGCGGCAGAAAGTCGGAACAGTCCCCCGCCGCGTAGATCGAGGGCATCGAGGTGCGGGCGACCCGGTTGACCCGGATGTGGCCGGAGTCGGTGAGTTGAACGCCCGCCTCATCGAGGCCGATCCCCGCGGTGTTCGGCACGGCGCCGACAGCCATCAGGCAGTGGCTTCCCTCGACCGTCCGGCCGTCCGAGAGCGTGGCGACGACCCCGACGGCCGTGCGCTCGACGGACGTCGCCCGGGACTTGGACAGCACGGACATACCGTTGCGGGTGAAGACGTCTTCGATCACCCGGGCGGCGTCGGCATCCTCGCCTGGCAGCACCTGATCGCGGGAAGAAATGAGGGTGACATTGGAGCCGAGGGCACGAAACGCCGAGGCGAACTCCGCCCCGGTCACACCTGATCCCACAACGATCAGGTGCTCCGGAGTCTCCTTGAGCGTGTACAGCTGGGTCCAGCTGAAGATTCGTTCGCCGTCCGGCTTGGCCGAGGGAAGGATGCGCGGGCTGGCGCCGACCGAGACGACAATAGTGTCCGCGTTGATCTCGTCGAAGTCGGTGCTCGTCCTGCCCCCGGTCGAGACGATCACCCGGTTGGGTCCGTCGAGCCGGCCGTCGCCCTGGATCACGCTGACCCCGGCCTTGATCAGCTGCGACTTCATGTCCTCGGACTGCTGCCGTGCGAGGCGGAGCAACCGCTGATTCACTGCAGCGAGGTTGACGGCAATGTCCGGGCGAACCGGGCGACCGGAGTCGCCGCGCGTGAAGAACTGCACCCCGAGGTCGGCCGCCTCGCCGATGGCGTTCGCGGCCTCCGCGGTGGCGATGAGGGTCTTCGAGGGAACGACGTCCGTCAACACCGCCGACCCGCCCACACCGACCCGCTCGATGAGGGTGACCTCCGCGCCCATTTGGGCACCGGTGATGGCGGCCTCGTAGCCGCCAGGGCCGCCCCCGATGATCGCGATGCGTTGCTTCCGCTCGAATTCATAGGCCATGCGCCCATTCTCCTGTAGAGAGAACGGGGTCCGGTAATCAGGCGCGGCCGAGCGTTGACACGCGGCTCGCGGCATCCTGTTCATCGTCTCGAGACCGTGCCTCGCAATAGAGTGGGCGGATGCCGAATCCCCTCGACGACCCGTCCGCCGATCCTTTCGAAATCGCCGCCACCGCCGCGGCCGAAATAGCCGATCGCACCGGCGTTCCGCGGCATGACATCGCGCTCACCCTCGGGAGCGGCTGGGGGAAGGCCGCGGACCTCATCGGGGAGACCACCGCCACGATCCCCGCCTCCGAGATCACCGGCTTCAGCCGCCCGGCGCTCGAGGGGCATGTCGGCACGCTTCGCTCCGTTCTTCTTCCCGGAGGCAAACGCGCCATCGTAATCGGGGCCCGCACCCACTACTACGAGGGGCACGGCGTGCGCCGGGTTGTGCACTCGGTGCGAACGGCCGCTGCGGCGGGCGCGACGACCATGATTCTCACGAACGGCGCCGGCGGAATCCGGGAAACCTGGTCCCCCGGAACT
>JAUZEI010000452.1 GCA_030839105.1 Actinomycetota bacterium | reverse complement strand
ATGACCGCCGGCTTCGACCGGTACCGCGTCTGACGGACGCGCGCCGCGGGAACGAGCGCGCTATTTGACCGTGATGTCGACATGCATGCCGCCCTGATAGTGCCCGGGCAGGTTGCATACGAGGACGTAGTGGCCGGGCGCAAGGTCGGCAGCCATGAGGCGGGTGTCGCCGGGCGGGATGTCGGTGCCCGAATCGACGACATCCTCGAGCGCCGTCGAGTCTTCCTTGACGGTCTGGTCGGGCGCGAGCGGCAATTGGTCCCCGGGGTCGTTCGTCTTGAAGATGACGAACTCATGCGGGATCGAGGCGGTGTTGTGATCGACGAAGAGGTTGTTCCCGGCCGGAAGGGTTGTCGACGGAAGTCTGAAGCCGTACGTGAACTCCTGGACCTGGACGACGTTGTAGCCCGCCGGCATCTTCAGGCCCCCGGTCGAACGGCCGGCCAAGCCGATGATAAGGACGGTCGCGCACACGAGGAGTGCGACCGCGACCCCGAGAAACGTCGGTAACAGATTCACCCCGGACGAGGTGTGCTCGGCGACGTGATCAGATTCATCAGATTCACCTGCCATGGCAAGGGTCTATCCCAGCGTCAGGACCGTGTCACCTTCGTCGCGCGCCCTGCGCCGTTCGGCCATTGCCGGTGGTGAACCCGGACGGGACGAGACAGAGTTGGGTATGGCCCGTTTCCTCAAGAGCCGGACGACCCTCGGGGTGCGCGATGTGCTCGCATCGATCGACTTCTACGAGAAGGCGGTCGGCTTCACGGTATTGACGACGATGGGTGAACCGCCGACATTCGCGTTGATCGGTCACGGCGAAGCGGGTCTCGGACTCGGCCGGGTGGAGCATCCCGCGGTGGCCGACTTCGCGTGCTGTTACTTCAACGTCGACGGCGTCGAGGAGTTGCACCAGCGCTGCGTCGACGCGGGAGCGACGATCACGGGGCCGCTCACGCATCAGCCGTGGGGCAACTACGACTTCGTCGTCGCCGATCCCGACGGTCATCAGATCGCGTTCGGAGAGGTTCCGGCGGACCACCCCGACTGAGGACTCGGTCCGGTTCCGCTACCCGTCCGCCCCGGAGAACGGGGCAGACGCCGCCCCGTGACGAGCTCGCACCGGAGTCGCACATAGTTGTTGCCGGGTTCGGGTCGAAGTGCATGGTCGAACGTAGGAAGGGCATCGAATCCGCATTCGAATTCCGTCGTCAGTACCGTCGCCCGGCCGAGAACGAGGACACTCCACCCGTCGCCGACCGCCTCGTCGAACGCATCCACCTCGAACGCGAGCACGTCACCGTTGCGCGCGGCGCGCAGCTTCGTGCCTGGTTCGCTGCGGAACGTGATCACGTGGTCCGAATACAGATACCGCACCGGGAGGATGACAGGCAGCCCCCCGCTCGTCAGCCCCACCCGGCCGAATGTTCGCGTCGCGAGCAACGTGCGGCACTCCGCCTGCGTGAGCGAGTCGTACACGCCGGCGTCCTGGAGCAGACCTCGCGCGTTGTTCACGGGTCTAGTCTCGGGTCGATCCGGCGGCTGGGGAAGGGCCAAAAGACCAATCCCTGCGGGCCCTTCTCGACAGATCGGGCGAACGGCCCGGCGCCCGAGGTACGGACAGAGAATGAGGTCGATGCAACCCGGTTCGCCACTCTCCGACGAAGTGCTCCGTCAGACCCTCGATGTCGCGCCGGATGGTCTCGTCGTGGTCGACCAAGCCGGCACGATCGTCTTCGTCAATCCCATGGTGGAGCAGCTGTTCGAGTACGGAAACGACGAACTCGTCGGGATGTCGGTCGACCTGCTCTTGCCGGAGGATGTGCGCGGCCTGCACACCGGACGGCGAGCGGAGTACGCGGAGCACCCGCGCCGGCGGTCGATGGGATCCGGGCTGGCGCTCCGTGGCCGGCGGCGATCGGGTACGGAGTTCCCCCTCGAGATCAGCTTGAGCCCGTTGCACACGGGTGATGGAATGCTCGTCGTTGCGATCGTCCGCGACATCAGCGAACGGCAGGACGCCGACGAAGAACTGCAACGCGCCCATCAAGTGCTCGCGTTGGTCGACGATCGGGAGCGCATCGCGCGCGACCTGCACGACACGGTCATCCAACGGTTGTTCGCAGTCGGACTCTCACTCCAGGCCGCACTCACGAGGATGGCCCCCGTCGAACCCGCGTACGACCGGATGCAACTTGCCGTCGACGAGATCGACACGACGATCCGCGACATTCGCTCCTCGATCTTCGCGTTGCACACCCGCCAACCCCTCACTTCCAGCCTGCGCGCGGACGTCCTGGCCGTGACGCGGGAGGCGGCTCGGGCGCTGGGATTCGAGCCGTCCGTTACTTTCGACGGCCCGGTCGACACGCTCTCCACCGACGACATACGCGAACAGGTCGTCGCGACGTTGCGCGAAGCGCTCAGCAACGTCACCAAGCACGCGCATGCCACGACCGTCATCCTCGAGCTGGCCGTCGATCCCGAACGGCTGCACCTCTGCGTTCGGGACAACGGCGTCGGGCTGCAGAATCACGATGGAGGCAGCGGCTTACAGAACATGTCCGAGCGGGCCGGCGCGCTCGGCGGCAGCTGCGCGATCACCTCGGCATCGCCGGCGGGCGGGACTCGCGTCGACTGGATCATCCCATTGACCAGCGAGGCTTCCTGAGATCGTTCGGGCGCGCTCTTCGTCACTCCGCGCCGGGCGGATCGCCCCTTCGAGCGCTCGCCAACTTCGTCGCGAACACGGCAGCTTCGGTGCGACGCTCCATGCCCAACTTGGCGAGCAGGTTCGAGACGTAGTTCTTCACCGTCTTCTCGGCCAGGAACAGCCGCTCGCCGATCTGGCGATTCGTGAGACCTTCGGCGATGAGATCGAGAATCTTTCGCTCCTGGTCGGTGAGACGCGCGAGCCGGGGATCTTCCTTCGGTCCGCTCCGCAGCCGTTCCAACACGCGTGCGGTCACGCTCGGATCGAGCAGAGACTGGCCGGACGCGACCCGACGCACCGCGTCGACGAGATCGGTTCCCTTGATCTGCTTCAACAGATAGCCCGCGGCGCCCGCCATGATCGAGTCGAACAACGCCTCGTCGTCGGAGAATGACGTGAGGATGAGGCATTGGATCGTGCCGTCGATCGAGCGCACCTCACGACAGACCTCGACGCCGTTGCCGTCGGGCAGTCGCATATCGATGATCGCGACGTCGGGCTTCGCCGCCGGAATGCGCGAGACGCCCTCGGCCGCGGTGGCGGCCTCGCCGACCACCTCGATGTCGTCGTCCGCTTCGAGCAGCTCACGAACGCCACGCCGGACGATCTCGTGGTCGTCGAGCAAGAACACCCGGATACTCATGCGCTCTCCCGTCGGCCGGCCAAGGGTATCGAGCCTCCGGGCTCGCTCCGGCAGTGCGACTACTGCGGCGACACGGGCGCGAGGGAGATGAGATCGTCGACGATCTGGTTGCCCCAGCTGCGGATCTGTTCCGCGTCCCGCCAGTCGCCCGCGTTCTTCTTCGCCATCGCGCGGGCTGGGAAGCCCTTGGCGTCGGCCGGAAGGCGCCCACCGAACGTCGCGTGGCCGCGAGCGCCGACGCATTCCATGAGAGAGTGGACCTGACCGACCGGAGGAATGTCGTGCTCCGCCGCGGTCGGATCGAGCGGCCCGCTGCTGAAGAACCACACGGGCATCGCCTGCAGTGCCTCGACGTGGCGGCGGACGAACCGCCGCGCCGGCCGCCGCCAGCGCGTCGCGTAGAGACCACTGCCGATGACAGCCGCGTCGTACCCGTCGAGGGATCGGGCGTCGGCGAGGTCGACGACATCGGCCGTCAGTCCCCGGTCGACGAAGGCATCGCGCACCTGCTTCGCAATGCCTTCGGTTCCGCCCATCTTCGATGCATACAGGACCAAGACACGCATGTCGCACCTCTTTCGCGGCGTTGCCGTTCGTGGAGAAGTCGCCCAACGATGCGCCCCCCGGTCACGACTCACCAGGGCACAACGTCCCCATCGGAGGAATCCCAGAGAAAGGGGACCAAGGTCCCGAACCAGCTCTCGAATGGTCCCGACCATTGCGGCGCATCGACCCTGCCGGTCACAGCCGGAAAAGCGGACGATGTTCGGGAGATCCCGGCATGGCGCCGGAACGATGCGAGGAGACCGACGTGCGCGTAAAGAACTGGATCAGCACGGTTCCCACACTTGCGATCATCGGGAGTGTGCTCTTCCTGGTGCTGTCCGTTGGGAGCGGGCTCTTGTTGTGGGGCTCCGGCTTCGCCCGGCACATGGTGCACACGCAGCTCTCGGAGCAACAGATCAAGTTCCCCCCGAAAGGCAGCGCCGGACTCGATCCGACGGAGTTCCCCGGTCTCCAGCGGTACGCGGGCGAGGCGGTCGACAGCGGCCCGAAGGCGAAGGCGTACGCGGATCAGTTCATCAAGGTGCACCTGAAGGGTATTGCCGGTGGACAGACGTACTCACAGGTGAGCGCGGCCTCGCTCAAGAACCCGAGCGACGCGAAGCTTGCCGGCGAAGTGCAGACACTGTTCCGCGGTGAGACGTTGCGCGGCCTGTTGTTGTACGCCTGGGGTTGGTCGGTCGTCGGACTCATCGCGTACTGGTCCGGGATCGCCGCTCTGCTCGGTGCGATCGCAGTGCTGTTCGGGCTCGTGCTCGGCTTCGTCACCCACGAGCGTCAGAGCAAGCGTTCGACACACACCGGCACGACGCCGGAGGCAACGAGGATGAACGTCGCCGAACCCGTCGGCGCCGGCGTCTGACGGCCCGTTGACAGTTGTTTCCCAGCCTGTTCTTACTTT
>JAUZEI010000401.1 GCA_030839105.1 Actinomycetota bacterium | reverse complement strand
ACGGGCGTCGCATCCATCAGGTGGGAGCGACCGCTCTTCACCTCGTGCGCGAACTCGCGCTGCTTCTTCCGCAGGCCCTTGGCGAGCTTCTGCATCGCCGGTAGGAGAGCGTCGGTGATCGCCATGGCGGCTGCGAGATGCACCGCGGAGGGGAAGACGTCGTTCGAAGACTGCGACATGTTCACGTCGTCGTTCGGATGTACCGGTGCGCCCAAGCGCGCGCTCGCGAGTTGGGCGATGACCTCGTTCGCGTTCATGTTCGACGACGTCCCGGATCCGGTCTGGAAGACGTCGATCGGGAACTGCGCGTCATGCGCACCCGTCGTCACTTCCTCGGCAGCGGCCGCGATCGCTTCCTTCTTCGGGCGGTCGAGCGTATTGACCCGGGCCGCCTCGGCCTTGATGAGCGCGAGCGCGTGCACGAGCGCGCCGTGGATCGGACGTCCGGAGATGGGGAAGTTGTCGACCGCGCGCTGGGTCTGCGCGCCCCAGAGGGCCGCATCGGGCACACGCACCTCACCCATCGAGTCGTGCTCGACGCGGTAGCCGGACTCGGTCATGAGATCCTCCTCGTTGCACGGTACTTTCTGCCCATGCCCCAGTTCGCGTATCAGGAGCTGCTCCCGATCGGTGCCGACGACACCCAGTACCAGCTGCTCACATCCGACCACGTGTCGACGTTCTCCGCCGGCGGACGCTCCTTCGTGCAGGTCGACCCCGAGGCGCTGACCCTCTTGACGAGCCGGGCCATGTTCGACATCGCCCATCTCCTGCGTCCCGGCCACCTCGCCCAGCTGAGCGCGATCCTCGATGATCCCGAAGCCTCGCCGAACGACCGCTTCGTCGCCCTCGAGCTGCTCAAGAACGCCTGCATCGCGGCGGGCGGGATCCTCCCGTCGTGCCAGGACACCGGCACCGCGATCGTCAAGGGCAAGAAGGGTGAGCTCGTGATCACCGGGGGAGGCGATCGCGAAGCCATCTCGCGGGGGATCTTCCGCACCTACAACGAGGACAACCTCCGCTACTCGCAGCTGGCGCCGCTCACCGCGTACGAGGAGAAGAACACCGGGACGAACCTTCCCGCCGAGATCGAGATCGAATCCGTCGACGGCGACGCGTACAAGCTGCTGTTCATGGCGAAGGGCGGCGGCTCCGCGAACAAGAGCCTGCTGTTCCAGGAGACGAAGGCATTGCTCAACCCGTCGTCACTGATGACGTGGCTCGACGACAAGCTGCGCACCCTCGGCACCGCCGCGTGCCCGCCCTATCACCTCGCGCTCGTCATCGGCGGGACGTCGGCCGAGTTCGCGTTGAAGACGGCGAAGCTCGCGTCGGCGCGCTACCTCGACTCGCTCCCGGAGACGGGCAACGAGCTCGGGCGGGGTTTTCGCGACCGCGGTCTCGAGCTCGAGGTGCTCGCGCTGACCCAGCAGTTCGGTATCGGTGCGCAGTTCGGCGGCAAGTACTTCTGTCACGACGTGCGCGTGATCCGCCTGCCGCGTCACGGAGCGTCGTGCCCGGTCGCGCTCGCGGTGTCGTGCTCGGCCGATCGACAGGCGTTGGGGAAGGTCACGGCGGAGGGGGTCTTTCTCGAGCAGCTCGAGACCGACCCCGCGAAGTATCTGCCCGAGGTCACGCACGACGACCTCGAGGCCGCGCCGGTCGTCAGCATCGATCTCACCCAGCCCATGGCGCGGATTCGCGAGACCTTGTCGCATTATCCCGTCAAGACGCGCGTCATGTTGAACGGTCCCCTGGTCGTCGCGCGCGACATCGCGCACGCCAAGATCAAGGAACGGCTCGACGCGGGCGAAGGGATGCCGCAATACCTGCGCGATTATTGCGTGTACTACGCGGGGCCGGCGAAGACACCGACCGGCTACGCGTCGGGATCGTTCGGCCCCACGACCGCGGGCCGCATGGATTCGTACGTGGACATCTTCCAGGCCAACGGCGGTTCGCTCGTGATGCTGGCCAAGGGCAACCGCTCGAAGGCCGTGACCGACGCGTGCAAGGCGCATGGCGGGTTCTACCTCGGATCGATCGGTGGGCCGGCCGCGGTCTTGGCCCAGGACTGCATCACCAAGGTGGAGGTGCTCGAGTACCCCGAGCTCGGCATGGAAGCGGTGTGGAAAATCGAGGTGCACGACTTCCCCGCGTTCGTCATCGTCGACGACAAGGGCAACGACTTCTTCAGCGAAGTGTCGAAACCCCTTCGCGCGCCAGCAACTCGCGCTTGAGCGCAATCGCGTTGCGCCCACCGCCGTAACCGCCGATCTTGTGGCCGGCCGCGACGACGCGGTGACACGGCACGACGAACGGGATCGGGTTGTTGCGCATCGCGCTGCCGGCGGCCCGGGCCGCACGCGGGCGCCCGGCCAGCGCCGCGAGCTCGCCGTACGACACGACCTCGCCCCACGGCACCTCCCGCACGAGCGTGTCGAGCACCTCGCGCCGGAAGCCTTCGACGCCGGCCAGATCGAGCTCGAGGTCGAACGCGTGCCGCCGGCCCGCGAACCACTCGTCGAGCTGCCTCGCAACCGCGCGGTCGGCCTTCGTGATCTCGACCTCGGGCTGGTCGTCGCCGGGCAGACTGATCTCCTGGACGCCGGCGTCGTTGACGACGACGGTCAACTCCCCGTACGGGCTCGGCTGGC
>JAUZEI010000298.1 GCA_030839105.1 Actinomycetota bacterium | reverse complement strand
CCATGGATTTCGACCTCACCGAAGACCAGCTCGCCCTCCGTACCGGGGCGAACGATGTGCTCGACGACCTCGCGTCCCCGGCGCGGGTTCGGGCCCACACGACCACGGACGCGGCGTTCGAACCGGCCTTGTGGACCGCTATGGTCGAGCAGGGCTGGTTGGGAGTCGAGGTCGACGAGACCACCGGCGGTCTCGGGCTCGGCTCGGTCGAGGTCGCCGTCCTGGTCGAGGAGCTCGGTCGGCACGCCGCGCCCGTCCCGTTCGTCCCGATCGTGTTGGCGCTCGACGCCCTCCGGACGGCCGGGGTCGACGCCTGGGTCGACGCCTGGGTCGAGCGGCTCCTGAACGGCGACGCGATCGCGTGCGTCGCGTGGGACCCGGGCGCGCCGGTGCCGTACGCACCTTCCGCCGACATCGCCATCGTTGTCACCGACGACGGCGTGTACGCGACCGAGCTCGGCGACGCGGCATCGGGGGGCCGGCCGCGGCGCGAGCCCGCGATGGATCTCACGCGCGAGTTGGGCTGGTTGCATTTCGATCCCGCGACGTCACGCCGGCTCGGCGGTCCGGAGGCGCGCACGCGTCTGCTCGACCGGGGCGCGACGTTCACGAGCGCCGACCTGCTCGGCAGCGCGACGCGCGCGCTCGACATGTCGGTCGAGTATGCGAAGGACCGCGTGCAGTTCGGGCGTCCGATCGGTTCGTTCCAGGCCGTGAAACATCGCTGCGCCGACATGCTCGTCGACGTCGAGGGCATGCGGTCGACGGTCTATTGGGCCGCGTGGTGCATCGGCGCGGGCGATCCGGACGCGTCGGTCGCGGCGTCGACCGCGAAGATCTGGTGCGGCGACGCGTCGAAACGCGTGATGGCGTCCGCGTTGCAGGTGCACGGCGGGATCGGGTTCACGTGGGAGCACGACCTGCACTTCTTCTTGAAGCGCGCGCAACTCGACCAACTCGCCTTCGGCGACGCGTCGGCGCATCGCGGACGGTTGGCCGCGTTGCTGCGCCCCCGAGTGGAAGCCGGTGAAAGTGTCGTCTGAGCCGTCGTCTCGAGAAATCGTGTGGAACGACACACCGGACGACGTCGAATGGAACGACTGGGGGCCACCGGTGCGCGTGCGCGTCGATCCGGCACCCGTCGCCGTCTTCGCCCGGGCGGTCAAGGACACGAGTCCGCTCTACCGCTCCGAGAATGCGGCCCGCGCCGCCGGGTTCGACCGGCTACCCGTGCCGCCGACGTTCACGTTCGTCATGTCGGATTCCGGCGCGTATCCCGACCTGCAGCCCGAGGGCGGTACGGGGTCGATGTACCCGGCCGCCGCCGAGGGCGGGTCCGCGCTCGCGCGCGACGGCCTGTTCCTGCACGGTGAGCAGCACTTCACGTTCCACCGCCAGGTGCGCGTCGGCGATGTCCTCCAGGGACGACTGCGCACGTCGAAGCCCGTCCCGCGCACCGCGCGGCGGGGACCGATGGAGGTCACCTGGTTCCAGACCCGCTGGACCGACCTCGACGGAACGCCTGTCGTCGACGAGCAGATCGTCTCGCTCTTCTTCCCGAACGGCTGAACCCCCCACTGTCTCGGGGTCAGGTCTTGTCGCCGACCTTGTCGCCGTCGGGGCTCACCGCGTACCACTTGCCGATGATGCCTTGACCGTTCGTGTCACCGGCCTTGCTGTCGCCGGCGAACGTGTACACCGGGTGGCCGCCGATCTGCAGCTGCGTCTTACCGTCGTCGGCGCGCGTGAACGTACCGAGCTTGGACGCCTCGATGCCGGGGCCGGCGGTCGGGGTGCCGGTGACGATCGCCGCGGGCCACGTCGACGCGCACGGCCCCGCACCGCAGGTGCTCTTCCCTGCGACGGTGTCGTTGTCGAAGCGGTAGAGCGTCATGCCCTTCGCATCGACGACCACCTTGCCGAGCTTGGTCGTGGCGAGGGTCACGGTCGCGTCGGCGGGGGCGACACTCGTCGATGGAGCGGAGGCGGAGGTCGTGTCGGGCGCCGCCGTCGTGCTGGGCGCGACTGTCGTGCTCGAGCTCGCCGATGGCTTGCTGCTACTCCCGCAGGCAGCGAGTGCGAACGCCGCGACGGCAGCCGTCGCCAGCGCACGGACGTGGAAATGATGCATGGGATCCCCCCGGACCGGTGACTTGGGGCCAAAACTGCGGTCCCGGTTGCAGCCTCGACTGCAACCTGCGGACCTCATCAGTACGGACGCGGTGGCGATCGGGTTCGATGAACCCGAGCATCTCTGCGCTCGTATCCTCCGGGTGATGGCGGAAGCACGGCCGGTGCTGGCGAACGACGACGGGGTGCGGGCGGTCTACGCCGCGCACGGGCCCGAGCTGTATCGCTTCGCGCTGCGCTCGCTCGGCGACCGCGGGCTGGCCGAGGAAGCCGTCCAGGAGACCTTCGTTCGGGCCTGGCAGGCCGCGAACCGCTTCGACGACGCGCTCGGCTCACTGCGCACCTGGCTGTTCGCGATCGTGCGCAACGTCGTCATCGATCTTTCGCGCGCCCGGGCGGTCCGCCCCGCGCTCGCGAGCGAGAGCCGCAACAACGAGCCGATCGTTCTCGACGACGACGTCGAACGCGTGCTGGTGGCCTGGCAGGTCGAGGAGGCGCTCCAGAAGCTGAGCGCGGAGCACCGGGTTGCGCTGGTGGAAGTCCACTACAAGTCGCGGCCCTATCACGAGGTGGCGGATGACCTCGGTGTCCCCGTGGGGACGATCAAGAGCCGGGTGTACTACGCGCTGAAGGCGATGCGGCTCGCGCTCGAAGAGTTGGGTTGGTCCGATGACGTCTGACCCGTGCCGCGAACTGCGGGGTGTGCTCGGCGCCGTCGCGCTCGGCAACGCCGACGAAGCGGAACGGGTCGCGCTGCGCGCCCACCTCGACGGTTGCGCGGAGTGTCGTGCCGAGTTGCGCGAGCTGACGTCGGTCGCAGCCGCGCTTCCGCTGGCTGACCCGGAGCGCGTCGCCGACGTGACCGCCGCGGGTCTGGCGCAACCACCGCCGACTTTGGCCAAGCGCGTACTCGGTCGGGTGGCGGCTGAACGTTTCGCCCGACGCGCCCGCCGCCGGCGCCGGGTCGGGCTGGTGGCGGCCACCGCGACCGCGATCGCGATCGCGGCGGCGATCGTCGGCTTCGCGCTCGTCGTTCCCGACGGGTCGTCGCCCGGCACACGCGTCGCGCTCAGTGCCAAGGTCGCCGGAGTCAGTGCCGAAGCCACCCTCCGGGGGCGCCCCGCGGGTACCGAGGTCGCGTTCCACGTCGCCGGACTCCACCAGGGCGAGTACTACTGGCTGTGGGTGACCGGCGACGACGGCGACCGCGTCGGCGCGGGAACCTTCCAGGGCACGGCGAAGGCAAGCGATCTCGTGATGACAGCTGCGCTCCCGCTGCGGGATGCGCGGCGCATCTGGGTCACCGACCAGCACGACAAGGTCGTGCTCGACGAGCGGTTGCCCGCGCCCGCGTAGTCCTCGCGATCCGGCGGCCGCGCGCTTCGGCACCGGCTCACTCCCGGCTTCTAGTGTGCGGACCCATGCCGCAGAACGTTCCCGAGTTCGAGTTCTCCGACAACGCGAAGAAGGTCCGCGCCTTCGTCTTCGACTTCTGGTGCGAGCACGGGCGCGGACCGACGTTGCTGGAAGTGCACCAGAGCACGGAGCTCGACCGGCGTCGCATCATCGCCGCGTACAAGGAGCTGCAACTCGGTATCGACATCGTCGTCAACGAGGACACGCAGAACTGCAACCTCCTGAAGGCGCCGCCGTTCTCGTCGTTCCCATCGCAGGTCCGCGCGTACATCGACGACGAGTTCCATTCCTTTGTCGGCTGCGCGAGCGAAGCGGTCGCCTTCTCTCACATGCCGCCGTTCAAGGACAAGACCGTTCGGCTCGAGTCGCACTGCGCGTGTTGCTTCACACCGGTCACATTGATCTCGAAGAACTTCGAGATGCAGTCGGTCACGCCGCCCGGTGTCTTCTTGCACATCTCGCTCTCGCCGTACGACTGGAACAACGTCGACATGAGCCGGATGTGCGACTCGATGAACTACGTGCTCGACGCCGAGCACGCCGAGCACTACGAGAAGCAGACCGCCACGCGCGGCATCCTCGTGAACCTGGACCAAGCGAAGATGTTCGTGCAGAACGTCGCCAATGAGCGCATGTACAACTTCCACTGGAAGCCGGGCACGCTCAACCCCCGCGCGGTCATCAAGGGCTTCAAGATGATGGGCGTCGACACGTCCGCCTGGGAATAGGGGCCCGGCGCCGCTCGGGCACGTGGGCGCTTCTCGGGATCTACTCGGGATTTGCGAGGCGGGCGCGCAGGGCGGTGCGATCGGGCTTGCCCGTGGGGAGCAGCGGCAGCGTGTCGACGACGATGACGCGCTCGGGCGTCTTGTACTTGGCGATGCCCCGTTCGACGAACCACGCGCGGCACGCCGCGAGATCGAAGTCGGCAGCCCCCTCCACGAACGCGACCACCCGCTCGCCCATGACCGGATCGACGGCGCCGACGGCCACCGCGTGGCGGACGCCGGGATGCGCTTCGAGCACCTTCTCGACCTCGGCGGTGCTGATGTTCTCCCCGCCCCGGATGATGACGTCCTTCAGGCGACCGACGATCTCCACGCGGCCGCTCCCGTCGAGGACGGCCAGATCGCCCGTGCGGAACCAGCCCTCGGCCGTGAACGCCTCCGCGGTCTGTTCGGCACCGAGATAGCCGACGCACACCTCGGGACCGCGCGCGAGGAGCTCGCCGTTGTCGTCGACGTGGACTTCGACCTCTCCGATCGTGCGTCCGTCGGTGATGATTGTCGGCACCTCGGTCGAGCCGTACGTGCGCTTCACCCGCGCGCCGAACGCGTCGGTGGCCTCGGCGACGAACGCGTCGCCGACTCCCGCTCCGCCGCTCGAGATCAGTCGCAGGCTCGCGACCCGCTCGCGACTGAATCCGCGTGCCTGCATCATCGAGACGAAGAACGTAGGCGGTCCCACCATGAAGGTGACGTGCTCCCTTTCGATGAGGGCGAGCGCGGCTTCAGGATCCCAGCGGGGCATGAACACGGTTGGGAACGGGACGACTCCCGGCAGCGTCACACCGTTCAACAGTCCCGAGATGTGCGCGCCGGGCGCCGGCATCAGCACGCAGTCGTCGGGACCGAGACCGTGCGCGGTGCGCATCTGCACTGCCTTGTAACCGAGCGTGGCCTGCGTGTGCAGCACCCCCTTGGGTGCGCCGCTCGAGCCCGACGTGAACAGGACCGCGGCAAGGGAGCTCGGGTCGGTCCAGAGCTCCTCGACCGGGTCGCCGGTCGGCAGCGCGTCGAGATCCTCGACGATGAAGGCCGGCCGCACCGCGTCGAGCGCACCGGCGAGGTCGGTCGGCCCCATGAGGTGGTGCATGGGCGCGGCGACGGCGCCGACGCGCCAGCAGGCCCGGTACAGCACGGCGATCTCGTCGCGGTTCGCCGACTGCCACGCCACCGCGTCGCCGGCCTCGACACCGCGCGCCCGGAGCCCGCCCGCAACCCGAGCCACGCGGTCGGCGAGCGACACCCCGATGACGCCGGTCAACAGCGCGTCGAGTGACGGGATGTCCCAGGGACCGCCCGGGCGGCGGTAGTGCGACGCGAGCGGCGATGCGAAGGTGGGGACGAGCACGTTTGCCGGTCAGGCTCGCGTCAAGCTCGCCGCGACTTCCAGCCGTCGCTGGCCGGTGTCGCGCCCTTCAACACGCTCGTACCGACGAAGTTGCGCTGGATCTCGACCGTGCCCGCGCCGATGCAGAGCCCACGGATGTCGCGGTACACGCGCTCGACGGGGTACTCACGGGAGAAGCCGTAGCCCCCGAGCAGCTGGATCGCCTCGTCGCAGACGAACTTCGCGGCGAGGTTGGCGGCCGTCTTCGCCATCGCGGTCTCGAGCGCAGGCGGCGTGCCGTGCGGACCGGCCATATGGACAGCGCGTTGCAAGAGCAGCCGCGCACCTTCGAGCTGCGTCGCCATGTCGGCGATCTTCCACTGGAGACCCTGGAGATCGGCGAGCGTTCGGTCGCCGAGCTTGCGTTCGTTCATGTAGCCGACCGCGTACTCGAGCGCGCCCTGCGCAGCACCCACGCACATTGCCGCGTTGCCGCAGCGTTCGTGGTTGATGTGCGAGATCAACGTCTTGAACGATTCGCTGTTCGTGGGATCGCCCCACAACAACACGTCGTCGGGTTGGATGCGCACGTCGTCGAACGCGAGCTCGGCCTCGCTGGTTGCGCGTAGCCCCATCTTCACGTGGGTACCCGCGATCGTGACGCCCGGCGCTTCGAGGTCGACGACGACGGCACCGATGCCCTTGGTGCCCGCGCTGTCGG
>JAUZEI010000372.1 GCA_030839105.1 Actinomycetota bacterium | reverse complement strand
TCGTCGGAGACCACACCTGGGGATCGGCGTCTGGGGCCGATCCTGGAGTAATTGCCCGCCCGCGGTGCCGCTTTTCGCACGACCGGTACGGCGACGCCACGTGCACGGCGGGCCGTGGCACGGCCGGCGGGGTCGGCGCATCTATCGTCGGCGGCTCGGCCCCGGCGAGGAGGAACCCCGATGGCCACTGCCGACGAAGTGCGCGCCGCGTTGTTCGAGCGGATCGCCTACCACACGGTCAGCGCCGACGCGCAGGAGGTGCTCGCGCTGGCGAAGGCGTACAGCTACCTCGTCGACGCGGACGACGACGACGATGACGACGAAGATGAGGACGACGACCAAGATGAGGACGACGACTACTAGTCATCTGGTACTAGGTCATCTGGCCGACGCACGAGTCGCTCGTGTCGATGCCCGATCCGGCGAGGCCGCGCGGGCGACCCCGGAGGTGCGATGATTGCCGCGAGCAATCGTCTCGATTCTGTTTTCTCGGGGGGCTGACATGGAACTCATTGCACGGCGTCGCTTGGGACGCGCGTTTCTCGCACCGCTGGTCGCACTCGCGCTCATCGTCGGCTACGTGATCTACACGCAGACGGCCTCGGGCACGGCGTCCCGCCCGAGCGGCGCCCCCGCGGCCCCTGCGCCCGCGCCGAAGAAGTTGACCGCCGCCGACCTGATCCTCGCGGCGAGCACGGCGAAGGGCATTCACCTGGAGTACGACGGCATCACCGGGGCGCCGTCGGCCATGCACAACAACCACATCGAAATAAGTTCGTTCCAATGGGGCGTGGGCGTTGCGGCACCACCCCCCACGGGCGGAACGCCGGGCCGGCCGAGTCTGTCCGACATCACCCTGACCAAGCAGACCGACAAGTACACGGTTCCCTTGCTGAAAAACTCGTTGAAGACCACGAAGGTGTTGAGGGCGGTTGTCTACTTCACCGACGTGAACGCCAGTGGCATCGCGTTCGACTACCTCGAGATGACGCTCAGGAACGTGTTGATCACCGGCTATTCGTTGTCGTCGGGAGGTGACATCCCGTCGGAGTCGCTCTCGTTGAACTACACCGCCCTGACGATCACGGGCCGCATCACCGGTTCACCGGTGCAGACCGTGACCTACGACGCCGCGACGAACACCACGACCTGATCTCCGCGGAGGTTCGCAGAGCGCTGGGGTCGGCCGGCTGGGTAAGGTGGTTGCGGCCTAAAAGCCGGAATCCCGCGCTCGTAGCTCAATGGATAGAGCATCTGACTACGGATCAGAAGGTTGGGGGTTCGACTCCCTCCGAGCGCGCTGCACATGACCTGCGAGAACGTTGCCACCGGCGGCGCGCTGCCACGTCGACCGGGTGCCCATGTAGCAACGGCGGGAGCCGATGATGGCAGAGCAGGACTTTCAGAAGCTCATTCGACTTCGAGAGGCGATTCGAGCCGCGGTTCCGGCTGAGCCACGCGGCAACGCACGCCGAAGGGCTCCGATCGGTTCGGCGGCGTCGCGCCGTTTGCATTGACCGCCGTTCGGCGTGGTGCTCTACTCGGCTTGCACCAGGTCGGAGGTGGCCCATGGTTGCGCTACGACGGGCAGCGTTGGCCCTGGCGATTTGCCTGGCGTTCCCGCTCGTCTCGGTCGAGCCTGCGTTCGCGGCGCGTACGCTGACCGTGACCCCGAGCACCGGTCTGCGCGAGGGCCAAGTCGTGGAGGTCACGGCCGTCGGCTTCACCCCGATGGTCGACGTCCGTGTCTGTCAGTCGATCATGGACGCGACGCCGAGCCAAAGCGATTGCAGCATGTTCAGCGGGAGTGCCGCCGTTCGGTCCGACGAGTCCGGCGCGATCTCCGCGCAGTTCGATGTCCGCCAGTCGATATATGTTCCGAGCCTCGACCGCGCGGTCGATTGCGTCGTCGAGGCGTGCTTCATCCGTGCGGGAGAGATTCGCCCGGGAGCGCCGGAGGACATCGAGGGGACCACAGCGTTCTCCACCCGGCTGTTATTCCTCCGCGTACAACCCGACTGCCTGCTCCAGCGCTTGAGCGACGGTCAGTTCTTCGGCGACAACGTCTACAACGACGAGGTCAGCCAGACGTGGTCTCACGGCACAACAGCCGGCAATGGCTGGTCGTTCGCGCTCAGAGTACAGAACGACGGTGACGCAACCGAGGACCTCATCGTCCGCGGGCTCACCGAATT
This sequence comes from Actinomycetota bacterium, assembly GCA_030839105.1. Classification (GTDB taxonomy): domain Bacteria; phylum Actinomycetota; class Acidimicrobiia; order IMCC26256; family PALSA-610; genus PALSA-610. Next base: position 390 of record JAUZEI010000372.1, on the reverse strand, counting down.
CTCGTCGCCCGTCATCCGTGTGCGCTACTTCGCGGGTTGGTTGAACGTCACGTCGTATGTGACCGGCGGCGGTTTTACTTTCGGCGACGTTCCCCCGGGCGGGATTCGCAAGCTGGTCGTCCAGTTCCGAGCCGCCGCGGCTGCTTCGCTGGGCGCACGCAGCCGGCAAGCGGTCCGTTGCCAATGGGCTGCGCCGAACGGGCCCGTCGAAGTCGAAGACGAAGTGCACGTCGGGGTCAGGGTGGTCGCGCCTACGTGAACGTCGACAGGGTATAAGCGTCGGCCGCGACCTACAGCACGAAGGGTTCCGTGCGGTGTGGGGTATGGGTCTCGGCGGCCCACGGGTCCGTCGGTGCGTGCGCGCCCAGGCATAGAGCTATTTGGCGAAGG
>JAUZEI010000351.1 GCA_030839105.1 Actinomycetota bacterium | reverse complement strand
GCACGGTCTGGGTGTACGCCGCGACCCACGGTGACGTCGTCGACGAGACCACGTACTTCGATCTCGACACCGACCGGCACCTCTATGTGTCGGAGAAGATCGCGGCCGAGATGTTCTGTCGCGACTACGCGAATCTCTTCGGCCGGCCCTACACAGTCTTGCGCTACGGCATCCCGTTCGGTCCGCGCATGCGCAGCGACCTCGTCGTGGCTGCGTTCCTGTTGCGGGCGCTGCGCGGTGAGCCGTTGCGCATCGACGGTGACGGCTCGCAGGAACGGCGTTTCGTGTTCGTCGAAGACCTCGCGGCCGCGCACGTGCTCGCACTCAAGCCGGCGGCCAAGGACCGCACCTACAACCTCGAGTCGGAGGAAGCGATCTCGATCCGCCAGCTCGCGGAGACGGTGCGCGACCTCGTCGGCGACGTCGAAGTGACCTTTGGACCGAGCCGTCCCGGCGACTACCGCGCTCGCACCGTTTCGAGCGCACGGGCGCGCGACGAGATCGGATGGGTCCCGCAGCACTCCTTCGCCGAGGGCATGCGCAAGACCCTGGCCTGGTACCGAGAGCAGCAAGCCGGCTCGTGAACGCGCCCGCCCCGCGTCGGATCGCGGTGGTTCCCGCTTACAACGAAGAGCCGATGGTCGCGACCGTCCTCGAGGAGCTCTATCCGCTCGTCGACGAGCTCGTTGTCGTCGACGACGGCTCCACCGACAGCACCCGCGCCGAGATCGAAGCGTGGATGGCGCGCGGACGACCGCGTTGCCGCCTCCTTGTCCACGAGGTGAATCGCGGCATGTCGGAGGCGTACCTCACCGCCCTCACCGAGTTGCGCGATCGACTCGCCCGGTCGGAGCTCGACGCCGACGATCTGGTGTTCACGGTTGACGCCGACGGCCAGCACGACCTCGAGGTGCTCGGCGAGCTCGTCGAGATGACCCAGAGCGAGCAGCTCGACGCGAACATCGCGCGCCGCGACCTCTCCTATCACGGTCCCTTCAAACGCACTGGAAACTGGGTGCTCTCGAAATGGGCGAGCGGCTGGGCCGGCGCGCCGCTGCACGACGTCGAATCGGGCTATCGCATCTTCCGCCTCGGCGCGCTCGCGCACGCGCTGGAGTTCTACTCGGGCTACCAGTACAGCGAGACGGTCGAGGTCGCGGTCGTCCTGTGCCAGCTCGGTTACAACGTCCGCAACGACCACGTCGTCCCCGTCCCCGTCGCACGATCGCGCACCCGCTTGCGCGATGCGGCCATCGATCTCGCGGTGATCCCGGTTGCGGCCGGGCGGGTCTGGCGCCGCGATCCCATGACGGACGCGTTCCCCACCGACGCCGTCGCGCACCTCTCCATCGCGGGCGTCCTCGGAGTGCTGATCGCGCTCACCCTCCAGCAGTCGACCGACACGGCGTTCACGGTCGGCTTCGCGGCTCTGGCGGCGTTCGGTCTCGGTGCGCTCCTGCGCCGGTCGGTCCCCCGGCCTTCGCTCGCACTGCTCGGATGGCTCGTGGCCCTCGTCGCCGCGTGGCTCATCCCGCAGCGACCCGACCCGGCGAGCGGCATCATCCTCGCGGGGGTGTTCGGCATCGGCGCCGCGCTGGCCGCGCCCGTGGTCCGGCGGCCCCGCCCGTCGGTGCTCGCCCTGGCGCTCGGCGCCCTGGTCATCGTTGCACTGGCCGGGTCACGGCCGATCGTGCTCGGCGTCGCGGTGGTCGCCGTCTTCGTCGCGGCCGTCGTGTCGCGCTTCGGCCGCTTCGGCTTCCCCCGTACGCACCGGCTGCGCACACTCGCCCTCGGGAGCACTCTCGTGATCGCCGTCAGTGGGCTCACCGGCTACTTCGGCGCCAGCACCGTCGGTGCAACATGGTTCGGAGGCGGCGTCGTCCACGGCCCGCGGGCATCGGATCAGGTCGCGATCACATTCGACGAGGGACCCGACGTCAGCGCGACGCCGGCGATCCTGAGGATCCTCGACGCCGCGAAGGTCAAGGGATCGTTCTTCGTCGTCGGCAAGACGCTCGACACCTCGCCGCAGGTCGTGCGCGATCTCGTCGCCGACGGTCAGCTCGTGGGTAACCACTCGTATCACCACGACGAGTGGCGGTGGCTGGACCCGCGCTATCCGGAGCTCGAGCGCACCCAGAAGGCGTTCGGCCGCCTGATGGGCACGTGCCCCGTCTGGTTTCGCCCGCCGCACGGGCAGCGCACGCCGCTCATGGCGCGCGTTGTGAAGGACCATCGCATGCGCATGGCGATGTGGGACGTCGCGGTGAGCGACCGCGGCAAGAACGATCCCAAGGCGATCGCCGACAAGGTGCTCACCGCCGTCAAGGGCGGATCGATCATCGATCTGCACGCCGGACTCGACGGAACGTCCAGCGCGCACCGGGCCGCGGTCGTCGCGGCGCTACCGCTCATTCTCGACGGCCTGCGCACACGCGGTCTGCATCCGGTGCGGCTCGACCAGCTCGTCGGCGGCCCCGCGTACCAGTCCTGCGACAGCACTCGCAGCTGACCCGCGTGCGCGTGCACGCCGGCGACCGCGCCGACGACGACATCGCCGAGGGCCCCGGGGCGCGGGTCGTACTCGCGCTCCTCGGCGCGGGTTGGGTCGTCGTGCTCGCGATGTATCTCTCGCACTCCGTCGTGCTGTCGGCCGACAGCGTCAACAACCACGTCCACGTCTGGTACATCGCACGCGACCTCTGGCACCACGGACGACTGCCGTGGCACATGCCCGTGCTCGCGCACGGCGACGCGTACGCCTACCCCTACGGGTTCGTGAACTGGACCACAGCTGCGCTGCTCTGGCCCTTGTTCGGCAACTGGGTCGTGACGCTCTGGACCGCGCTCGGCGCGGTGGGTTGCATCGTCGCGACCTTCACCGCGTTCCCGGAGCTGCGCCGCGGCTGGTTCGCCGCCGCCGTGCTCGCCAACCCCGCGATCCTCGAAGGGCTGCTCTTCGGCCAACAGTCGTTCCTCTGGGGGGCGATGCTGCTGCTTTTCGGCGTGGCCGCGTGGCGCCGCGGTCATCCGGCGTGGGCTGCGATCCTGGTCGGGCTCGGGCAGGCGAACCACGCGGCGATCGTCCTGCCGATGGGTGTGCTCCTCGTGCTCTACTACCTGCCCTTCGCTCCCGACCGCCGCTTGCTCCTGCGTTGGTACGCGCTGTCGTGCGCGATCGCGCTGCCCGCGGTGTGGCTCGTCTTCGCATCGCCCACCACCCAACAGAGCACCACCGGCTCGCAGGTGACGAACTTCTTCATCACCCTCGGGCCACGGATCTTCATAGTCGGACTGCCCGTGATCTGCGTCTGGCTCCGGCGGACGGGCATCCGCGCGCTGGCGCCGCTCGGGGTCGCGCTGGCGCTCATCGCGCATCTCGGCTTCGAGATCCCCTTGAACGTCGGTCAGCAGTGGAGTGCGCTCGGGCACCACGGCACCGATACCGCGGCACTCGACGCCTATCTGCGCTCACCCCAGTTCGTTCCCGGTGCGACGTATCGCGTCCTACGCGGCGGCGACGGCAAGGTCGGCCTCTACCTCGTGCTCCGCGCGGGCGGCCGTCTTGATTCGGAGATGTTCCCCGAGAGCATGGCGATCCGCAACTTCCACGACGTCGCCGACTATGCCTCGTTGTTGTGCGAACGAGGTGTCGACCAGATCGTCCACTTCGACAGCTACGACAGTGGTCGGCACACGAACGAAGGGGCAATGATCGATGCCCTCGAGGCGCGAGCTACCGGCGGGGTGCGGCTCCGGATGATCACGGGCGGACCGGGCTGGAAGGTCGATACGGTCGACCGGGCGAGCTGTCCGGCCCCGGGGGCGCGCGCCTCCGCGCAATGAAGGTGAGCGCCGCGTAGCGTGGCCATGTGGCTGACGAGCAAGCCCTGAAGAGCGAAGCGCCCGTGAACCGCGAGCAACGCTGGATCGATCTCTGCGACCCGGATGAGGCGACGTTGCGCGCCGCGCTACCGCCCGGCATCCACGAGACGGCAATGGGCCGGATCCTGTTGCCGGCGCGTCCGGAGCCGCGGCCCCGATTGGAGAGCCAGGGGACCTACATCTTCGGCGTCCTCGCCTTCCCGGCCGTGAGCGCCGACGGAGTCGTCGTGTTCCAAGAGGTCGACGTCATCGCGAACCTCGACGTTCTCGTCACCATCCGCAAGACGCCGGTCGGCCACACCGCATGCGAATTCGACGACACCCGCAACGCCGCCCTGCGCAACGGTTCGCCCCCGGGTTTGTGTCTTCACATGGTCGTCGACGAGATCGCCGAGCGCTTTCTCACGATGGTCGAAGGTTTCGACGAGAGCATCGACGAGCTCGAAGACCACGTGACCGACTGGCCCGCGACGCAATTGCGCGGGCGGATCTCGAAGATCCGCCACGACATCCTGCACGTCCGGCGGGTCCTCGCACCGACGCGCGACGCCGCGCGCGCGGTGCTCGACGACCGCACCGAGCTCGACGGCGACATCTCGCTCTTTCCGCGCGACGTCGAGCTGCATTTCGCCGACGCCTACGACAAGCTGCTGCGTGCAACCGACGGCCTCGACCTCGCGCGCGATCTGTTGAGCGGCGTGCGCGACTTTCACCAGGCGCAGGTTGCGAACGACCAGAACGAGGTGATGAAGCGCCTCACCGTCGTCGCGTCGGTGTTGCTGCTCCCGACGTTCATCGTGGGTCTCTACGGCCAGAACCTCAAGGGCGTGCCCGAGTTCGGCTGGGGGCACGGCTACCTGTGGTCGTGGTCCGTCATCATCGTGACCACGATCGCTCAGCTCGTGTACTTCCGCCGCAAGCGGTGGATCTGATCAGGCCGAACGCGCGTCGGCCCCCAGCCGGG
>JAUZEI010000323.1 GCA_030839105.1 Actinomycetota bacterium | reverse complement strand
GTTGGGCGCCGGACCGATGCGGTGGAGTGGCTTCGACGGGACGGCGAACGAGGAACTGCTCGCGGCCGCCGGGCTTCGCGTCATCGAAGCCGATGTCATCCGTCAGGTCGAACCGGACGGCTGCGAGATCCTCCCGATGTGGTTTGTCGCACAGCGCATCCCGACGCCATAACTCGATCCGTGCTCGCCATGAGCGTTCCCGATTTGGCAATCTGGGCGTGTGGATGAAGCCCCGGGTGCGACGCCTCGCAGCGACCCATGACGTTCTCGCCGATGCCCTTGCGAATCGAGACCGAGCGGCTCATCTTGACGCCGGTGGAACCAAGCGACGCGGAGTGGTTCACCGAGTTGCTGAACGCTCGGGGAACAGGTTCGTTTCCTGTTGCAGACGTGCTCGAGCGAATCGACGTCATGACGAAGACGATCGAGACCACGGGCATCGGGGCGCTGGTGCTCCGCAAGCGGCCCGATGGCGAAGCTTTGGGATACACCGCAATCGTCGTTGGGCGTGGCTCGATTGATGAGCCTGAGCTTGCGTATGAACTGTTGCCTCGGGCGCATGGGCACGGGTACGCGACCGAAGCCGCTCGAGCGCTGCTCGACGCCGCATTCAATACAGGCCGGCGTCGAATCTGGGCGACCATTGGGTCCTGGAACGCACCGTCGCTTCGGGTGGCGGAGAAGCTGGGCTTCCGCCGCGACCACTGCACAACGGACGTCGGTCGCGAGGTGGTCTGGACGGTATGCGACCGCTGACCGAGCGCGCCCGCAACCGATCGCGCCCGCAACCGATCGGGCCTCGCCCGGTCAGCGGAAGATCGGCCAGTATGTGCGAGTGTCGGTTGGCGCGAGACACCGTCTGACGCTGTGGCTAGCTGTCGCGGCGGCGTCGACGCTCCTTCTTCTCGCGGTGGGCATTTCCGTTCGCTCCGTCGATCGCAACGGAGCCAGCTGCGGAAGCCTGGTCGTGCCGCGCGACTTGGAACGCTTCGGTCCGGCGGCGACGAACCCGAGGCCGTGCCGGAGCGCCCATGACGCCGACCGGGATATAGCTCTCACCCTTCTCGGGGCGGTGGGTCTCATGACAGTCGTCGTCATCGCCACCGCTCGCAGAGGACACGGCGAGCGGACTACGGATGGTCGCCTCGGTCCCGCGCGACCGCCGCACTTCTGACGCGTCGTGTCGTTTCAGCGTTCGCGGAACGCCTGAGTATGCCGAGAGCGGTTGAGTGCGCTGACGATCGCCTTGAGCGATGCGGTAGTGATGTTCGAGTCGAGGCCGACACCCCAGGTGGTCCCGTGCTCGGCGCCGACCTCGATGTAGGCGGCCGCTTGAGCGTCGGTACCCGAGGTGAGCGCGTGCTCGACGAAGTCGGTGACCTGGAGATCGACGCCGAGGTCATGGTGAAGCGCTTGGACGAACGCGGCAATCGGTCCGTTGCCCGTTCCGGTGACGGCGCGAGGCTCGTCGGCGACGAGCAGATCCGCAGTGATTGTCGTGTCCGCTCCCGAGGTCGACTCGGTGTGTGCAAGGAGCTGTACGTGCGCGCGGTCGGGCAGGTACTCATCGCAGAACGTGGTCCAGAGCGCGTCGGGGGTGATCTCCGTGCCCGTCGTCTCGGTGATGTTCTGGACGGTCTTCGACAGCTCGATCTGGAGGCGCCGCGGGAGCTGGAGACCGTGCTCCGCCGCCATGATGTAGGCGATGCCGCCCTTGCCCGACTGGCTGTTGACCCGGATGACGGCGTCATAGGTACGCCCGACGTGCTTGGGGTCGAGTGGCAGGTACGGAACCGCCCACTCGTCGTAGTCGTCGGGATCGCGCCCGGACGCCGCGGCCTTGGCGTGCATCGCGTCGAAGCCCTTCTTGATGGCGTCCTGATGCGAGCCGGAGAACGCGGTGTAGACGAGATCTCCAACGTAGGGGTGGCGCGCATCCACGTCGAGACGGGTGCAGTGCTCCGCCGTGCGGCGCAGGCCGTCCAGATCGCTGAGGTCGAGTTCGGGGTCGATACCTTGGGTGAAGAGGTTCAGTGCGAGGGTGACGAGATCGACGTTGCCGGTCCGTTCCCCGTTGCCGAAGAGAGTGCCCTCGACTCGGTCTGCGCCGGCCATCAGTCCGAGTTCAGCCGCGGCGACTGCGGTACCGCGGTCGTTGTGGGGATGCAGGCTCAGGACGATGGAATCCCGGTCCGGGAGGTTCTGATGCATCCACTCGATGGCGTCCGCGTACAGATTCGGCGGATACATCTCGACGGTTGCCGGGAGGTTCAGCACGATCCGGCGATCGCGCGTGGGCTCGATGACCTCGCAAACGGCGGCGCAGATGTCGATGGCGTAGTCGGGTTCGGTGCCAGTGAAGCTCTCGGGTGAGTACTCGTACCGCAGCTCGGTACCCGGGAGGCGGTGCTCGAGCTTTCGGCACAACTGCGCGGCATCGACGGCGAGCTGGGTGATTCCCGAGCGATCGAGTCCGAACACCACGTCGCGCTGGAGGACCGAGGTGGAGTTGAAGAAGTGCACCAGGACCCGACGCGCGCCGCTGAGGCTCTCGTAGGTCCGTTCGATGAGCTCGGCCCGGCACTGGACCAGCACCTGGATCGTGACGTCGTCAGGGACGAGGTCCTTCTCGATGAGGGTTCGGACGAACTCGAAGTCGGGCTGTGAGGCGGACGGGAACCCGACCTCGATCTCCTTGAACCCGATCTCCACCAAGGTCGTGAACAGCTCGAGCTTCCGGTCGACGTCCATCGGGTCGATCAGCGCTTGGTTCCCGTCGCGCAGGTCGACCGAACACCACGTCGGGGCACGGTCCAGGAGGTGATCCGGCCAGGTCCGGTGTAACCCAGCGGCCAGAGGGTGGAACGGCCGGTACTTCTGGAACGGCATCCGCTTGGAGGTCGCAGGTTCGGGCGGCATGGTCCTTCTCATTCGAATCGGACGAATATTCAGGCAAACAAAAAACCTCCCGGCCCGAAGGCGCAGGAGGCGAGAGGCGGCGCACCCGAGGGTGACCGCCTACATGAGGAGGAGGGATGAAACGGTGAAGCGGGCGCGTGTCGTAGACATTCGCCGTGAAGGATGCCACACCTGCCGATGCACGTCAAGCGGTTCGCCGGCGGAACATGGGCGAATAAGGAGAAGACCATGGCAGTCAAGTTGAACGAGCGAGCCTTCGACCACGCCAAGGACCTGCTCGCGGACCGACGGTCCGTCTACGGCGACCGCGACGCGTGGAGCGAGTCGCGGTCGCTACGGGTTGAGGCGGTTCTTGAAGTCAGAGCCCACAGTGAACTTCGCGGTCGTGCTCGCCGGGATCTGCAACGGTTCGCGAGTCTGGGGGTTCATGCCCGTTCTGGCGTTGCGGAATGATGGCGCGAAGGTTCCGAAGCCCGGAAGGACGACTTTCTCACCTTTCGCGACTGCGGTCTGCACGGATCCGATCAACGCGTTCAGGGCGTTCTCCGCGTCCGCCTTCGAAAGGTCGGCTGAGCCGGCGATAGCTGCGACGAGTTCGCTCTTGTTCACAGGGCACCTCCACGTGGCGGACTTGGCTGCCGCCTATCGACACTTACTGAGGAATCCGGCGCCGACGATGGACCGGACAACGTTTGGACCTCCAACTCACGTCGTTGCTACTTGCTCGTCGAGTAGAACGAGCACGCTATCCCGACTCCACCGTGAAGCTTGGTACCTCATTCGGATCGGCGGTTGCGGAATCCGGAGTCAGCGCTTCCGTTCGTGTCGCTACCGAGTCGCGAGGGAGTCGGCTACCAGCTCGGACTCGAGCATCTCCATCTCGTAGTCGTCGGCCGCGGGACCGCTTTGGCGGGTGCCGCGCGGGCCGACGTGCGGGATCAAGAACGACAGACCGAAGCCGAAGTAGAGCACCACGGTCGCGAAGATCAGCGGCGTGTGCGCGGCACCGACGACCGCGCTGCGGTTGGTCTGCGTGCTCAGCATCGAGCTGATCACCGCGATTCCAAGCGACGCGCCGATCATGCGGACCGTCGTGTTCGCTCCGCTCGCGGCGCCCGAGCGTTCGGGCGGGACGTCGGAGAGAATGACGTTGTTGAGTTGCGAACCGGCGAAGCCGATGCCGATGCCGACCAGGATGAAACCGGGCAGCAGCGCGAAGAACGACAGTGTCGGTGTGTCGGCAACGGCGCAGATGCCCAGCCCGGTTGCCAGGATGAACAAGCCGGCGCGCACCACGTTGGTTGTTCCCACGCGACGCGTGAGCCAGTTGCCGAGTTGCGAGCCGACGACGATCGCAACGCCGGACGGTACCAACCAGAGGCCGGTATCGATCGCGGAGAGGTGACGACCGTCTTGAAGCAGGACCGACATCACCAGCAGGAAGGCGACCTGCCCCATCGCCAGTAGGAGCAGGGTGATCGTGCCGTACCGGAAGGTGTGCCGGCGCAGATTGGAGAAGGCAAAGAGCGGCCCGCGGTTGGTTCGCTCCTTGAAACGTTGCACACGGTAGAAGGCGAAGAGGAGAGCGACCGCGACCACGAACGCGAGCGGAACGATCGATATTGGCATTGAGGTCGACCAGATCGTTGCGCCGAAGATTTCGAGCGACTTCTCGACCGCCCACCATCCGTAGGTTGCACCTTCGCTGATCGCGAACACGAGCATGAACATGCCCGAAGCGATCAGCAGCGCGCCGGGTACGTCGATGCGTTCGCGTCGCGTTGGTCGGGAAGTTCGACGCACGAACAGCAGTGCACCGATAATCGCGAGCGGCGCGACGATGACATTCACGCGGAACGCCCAGCGCCACGAGTAGTTGGTCGTGAGGAAACCGCCGAGCAGCGGTCCGAACGCGACAGCCGCGCCGAGCACGGCACCCCACGCCGCGAACGCGGTGGCCCGTTCGCGTCCGACGAAGGTGCCGGACATGATGCTCATCGTCGCCGGCAGCATGAGTGAGGCGCCCGCGCCCTCGATGATCGCTTCGCCGATGACGAGCGACGGTACGCCGGTGGACAGCGATGCCAGTAGCGATCCGAGCGCGAACAGTGCCGCGCCGATGATGAACATGCGGCGCGCGCCGAAGATGTCGCCGAGGCGGCCACCGATGATGAGCAGCGCGGCGAATGTCAGGCTGTAGCCGGTGATGACCCATTGCAGGCTGGGAAGCGTTGTGTGGAACTCGCGCAAGATCGTCGGGATGGCGACGTTCAGGACGGTGCTGTCGAGACCTGCGATCAATACCGCGATGAGCATGATGCCGAGAGTGATCCAGCGGCGCGGATCCGACGCGGGTTCGTCGGCCGCGGCGGTTGTGGAACGAGCTTCGAGATCCTCCATGGCAGCCTTCCGGGCGCCCACTCCATCCGGAATCCTGATCCCGGCTTCAAGCGGAACGGCCTTCCGCTACGATACGGAATAGTATTCCGGTTAGCAAACTGACCGGCGTAGCCGCAGGTGGGGGAGGTGAGCAGGTGTCGGGACCTGAAGTCGACGCTCTCGCGGGCCGTCCGATGCGGGCGGATGCGCGCCGAAATCGACAGCGTGTGTTCGACGCCGCCCGCGCGTTGTTCGCTACTCCTGACAGCGATCCGTCAATGGAACAGATCGCCCGTGCGGCCGGCGTCGGCGTCGGCACCATGTACCGGAACTGGCCGAGTCGTTCTGCGCTCGTGGAGGCGATCTACCGCGATGACCTCGCGGGGCTCACGGCTCGGGCCGCGCAACACCGTGGCGAGCACGAACCGTGGGAAGCGCTCGTGCGCTGGCTTCGCGACTACCTGAGTCACGCGCGGGCCAAGCGTGGCATGCTCACCGAGCTGGGCGCCGCGTTCGACGCGCGTCCCGAGCTCCTTACCGAGTCGCGCCGGCAAGTGCTAGAGGCGACCGCGATCGTGCTCGCGCCCGCGCAGCGCGCCGGTGTTGTACGCGCGGACCTGACCGCGGCCGATCTCGTGCAACTCGTGCGGGGAATTGTTCTCTCGGCGATCGTTCCGCCCGATCGCTACGCCTTGTTGCTCGACGTCGTGCTCGACGGCATCCGCGCATAGCGCCGGTTCTCACGTGCGGCTCGCCGGCACGCGCGCTGCTTGCAGAGGTGGCGTGTTCGATGATCGCTCGGCGACGGTGGAGCGACCGAGATCTCGAGAATCGCGCCCGCCTCCTCAAAGTTCAACGAGGCCTGCGCATCCGCCGGGAGCGAGAACGACGACCAGCTCGTCAAGACAGTCTCAGTGAGAGGAAGACGCCGAGCGTGTGTCGGCTGCCGCGCGCGCGTCGTACGCGGCGCGCGCTGCGATGATCTCGTTGCCGTGCTTGCCGGCCCACGCGACCAGCGCCTGGATCGTGTCGAGCAGAGTGGAGCCGAGCTCAGTGAGGTCGTAGTCGACTCGCGGTGGAACCACGGGAAACACCGTTCGGGTGACGAGACCTTCGCGTTCGTGTTGGCGCAGGGTGAGCGTGAGCATGCGCTGGCTGATCCCGTCGATCTCGCGGCGCAGCTCACTGAACCGGCGCGTGCCGTCGGCGAGCAGACAGATGACGAGCAGCGACCACTTGTCGCCGATCCGGTCGAGGATCGTGCGCACTTCGCACTCGGGATTGTCGGGATCGGTATGGCGCGTGTGCCTCTGTGACTTCGAAGTGCCGTCTTTCATTGCCCTTCATGGTCCCGCATCATGCGGTCAGTTACAAGCGAGAACTGAGGACTCATCATGAACCAAGAGCCACATGTCCGGCCGACTGTCGTCGTGATCGGCGGCGGCTACGGCGGTGTGGGAGTCGCCAAGGCGCTCGATGCCGACGTCGACGTCGTGTTGGTCGAACCCAAGGACGCGTTCGTGCACAACATCGGAGCGCTACGCGCCCTCGTCGAGCCCGCCTTCCTCCCCAAGATATTTTTCCCGTACGACCGGTTGCTCGACCACGGGCGCGTGGTCCGCGACCGGGCCGTGGAAGTCAGCGCGCATCGCGTAGGACTGGCGTCAGGCGAGGCGATTGCCGCCGACTACGTCGTCCTGGCGACCGGATCGACCTATCCGTTCCCGGCGAAGAGCGACGCGCACGACGCGCGAGACGCGATCGACAGCTATCGAGCTGCGTACGACGAGCTGACGAAGGCAAACGGGGTACTCCTTGTCGGAGCGGGTCCGGTCGGGATCGAACTCGCAGGCGAGATCGGATCGAAGTGGCCGGACAAACACATCACGCTGCTGGACCTCGCCGACGATGTGCTGGGCGGCCGGTTCCGCCCGGAGCTGCGCGCCGAACTTCGCAAGCAACTCGTCGATCTCGGAGTGGATGTCGTCCTGGGCGAAGGGCTCCGCGAATTCCCTGCGACTGCCGCCAACGAGCTCGCGACATTCACGGTGACGACGAACACCGGGCGGCGGATCACCGCTGATATCTGGTTCCAGTGCTTCGGCGTCAGCCCGGTGAGCGACTACCTGACCGACGACCTGGCTGCGGCACGCGGGCCCGACGGATTCGTGACGGTCGGACCCGCGCTGCAAGTCGGGGGTCACCGCAACGTGTTCGCGATCGGTGACGTCTCCACCGCCGACGCCAAGATGGCAGGCATGGCCGGAATGCAGGCCCAACTCGTGGCGAAGAACATCATCAACATGGTCAACGGCGGCGACGACCTCGAGCCGTATCAGCCGTTCGGACCGGCGATCGTCGTACCGATCGGCCCCGAAGGCGGCAGCGGGCAACTTCCCGGCCAAGAAGACCTCACGTCAACGGAGACGGTCGCGGCAATGAAAGGCCGGGACCTGATGGTCGGCCGGTTCGCCGAGACCTTCGGCCTCACCTCCGACCCGTCTCCCACGGCATCGGGGTACTGATCGCGAAACGGCGGTCTGCTGTCTTGCAGTCGCCGCGTGGCGCGTGCGGAGTTGTCGTTTGCGACCCGTTCCGGGTCTCGGTCAGTCCGCGAGCGCGTCGACGAGTCCCCAGTCCCGGGCCGTCGGGGCATCGAGAACCCGGCCCGTCACGGCGAGCAGCGCCGTGCGCCGGCGCCCGATTCGCCGCGGGATGCTGACCGTTCCTCCGGCGCCCGGAATCAGGCCCATTCGAATCTCGGGCAGCTGAAAGATCGCGTCCCTCTGCGCGGTTACTTCGGTACAAAAGGCCGGGATTTCGATCCCGGCACCGATGCACGCGCCGTGGACGCCGGCGCTCGCTCTCGAGCCGAGCGTGTGCAACAGCAGGCCGGGCGCGCGTGCGGTGCGGATGAGGTGGGCTCGACTGACGTCGGCGCTGGTGCCGAATTCGCTGAGGTCACCACCGCTACAGAAGCTCGGTCCATTGCCCCGCAGCTCTACTCGGCGGTCGTGGGCAAGCATCGACGCGGAGCGAAGCGCATCGGTCAGTGCGTCACGCGTCGCCGCGTCATACGCATTGTGAACCTCGGGCCGGTTCAGCGTGATCGTGAGCGACTCGCCGTCGTCTGTCACCGTCACGGGTGTCGCCGAAGGGCGACGCTTCCTCGGGGGCTGTGCCTCGCGCCAGCGCGCGAACTCGGCGCCGCCGAGCAGGGTCGAATATGCGAGCGACTCGGCGATGAGCGCGTCTTCGACGTCGAGCCGACCACTCATACGAAGGAGCTGTACGAGCGTGATGACTGCATTGGGGTTCGCGGTGCACGCGGCGTCGAGCGCCCCGAGCTCGTCGTCGGACGTGACCGTCACATCGACGTGGGGTGCCCGCGTGCCCTCGCCGGCGCCGACGCCGACGCCGACGAACAAGCGTGGAGCGGCCACCGGAATGTGGACCCCGGGACCGGGCGTGAGCATGACAGGCGTGAGTGGTGAGATGGAGTCTGTGACCGGAGCCTCGAGCCATTCTGCATCGCGTAAGGAGCGACGCAGTGTCTCCTCGGTGAACACGTCCGGCGGCACCTCGTCACGCTACGTCGAGGACACGGCATGGGCCGCCAGCGGAGCCATGAGCCTCACCGGTGATCGCGAAGGTCCGCCACTCTCGCCCGGCTGGTCGATCGCGACCTTCATGGCCGGCATGGCGGAGGACCTCGCGGCGCTCGGCGGTCCGCGGGTCGACGGCGCGGCATTGCTCGGCGAGCGTGCCGCGATCGCCCGACTCTCCCGCCGCGGCGGGATCTCGCCGGGAGGCTCTTGTCGTCTCGTCCGCGCGGACGACGCGTGGCTTGCGGTGAATCTCGCGCGTCCCGACGACGTGGTGCTGGCCAACGCGTGGCTCGAGGATGCCGGTCTCGAAGCCGACGACCCTTGGGCGCGGCTTGCGAAGGCAGTCGCGAGCGCGCCCGCGATCCCGCTCGTCGAGCGAGCCGCGCGCCTCGGTCTCGCAGTGAGCCGGGTCGGTGAAGCAGAGGAGCTCGTGTCCTGGTCTCCGCCCGACGAAATACCGACACTCGAAACCCGTCCTTTGGTCGTCGACCTGTCGTCGCTGTGGGCCGGGCCATTATGCGCGCACCTGCTCGGACTCGCGGGCGCGCGCGTGGTGAAGGTCGAGAGCCTCGAACGCCCGGACGGGGCGCGTCGCGGCCCGTCCGCGTTCTTCGACCTGATCCATCACGGCCACGAATCCGTCGCGCTCGCCTTCGGCGCGGCGCGAGGTCGCGATGCACTGCGCGCGCTGGTGAGCGCCGCGGACGTCGTCATCGAAGCATCTCGACCGCGGGCTCTCGAACAACTCGGTATCGATGCCCACGAACAGGTCGAGCGCGGTGCGGTGTGGGTGAGCATCACGGCGTACGGGCGGGAGGCGGCGCCGAGTCGAGTCGGCTTCGGAGACGACATCGGCATCGCAGCGGGCCTCCACGCCGGAACTCCGGACGCGCCGTTGTTCTGTGCGGACGCGGTCGCAGACCCGGTCGCAGGTCTCTGGGCGGCCCGGGCGACCCTGGGCGCCGTCGGTGCGGGCCGCGGCATCATGCTCGATGTTCCGATGGCGGCCGTCAGTCGGCTCGCTCGGGCCGGCGAACGAGCCGTAGAACGCGGCGCGCAACTCCACGAAGGACGCTGGTTCGTCGACGACATCCCGGTCGCGCCACCTCGTGCCCGCCCCTTCCACGGGCGGGCCGCCGCGCACGGCGCCCACACCGCGCAGGTCATGGGCGAGATCGGCGTCGCGCGGTGGGACTGATCCTGCACGATGTCGAAATCGGCGGCTCCGTGGTCGACGTCCGAGTCGACGGCGGACTCGTTTGCGAGATCGCGCCGCACGTCCGGCCCCGACGTTCCGACGCGGTCATCCATGGCGACGGAGGCGCGCTCATCGCCGGTTTGCACGACCACCACATCCATGTGATCGCGCTCGCCGCCGCGCGCGGGTCGGTCGACGTCGGCCCCGTGAACACGCCGAGCGCTCGCATGTTCGTGACGGCGCTGAGGGCCGCGGCAACACACGGTCCCGTGCGAGCGGTCGGCTACCACGAGAGTGTGTTCGGGCAACTGGATCGCGATGCGCTCGACGCGATCGTTCCCGACATTCCGGCACGCGTTCAGCATCGAAGCGGCGGACTCTGGATATTGAATTCGCGCGCGCTGGCCGCGATCACACCTGATCGTCTTGCGGACGTCCGCTTCGAACGCGATGACACCGGGCGGCCCACGGGCCGCCTTTGGCGCGGCGACGAACTTGTCCGCGCCATGCACGACGTGCCGTTCGTGACCGAGATCGGAACCGAGCTCGCCGCGGCCGGTGTCACGTCGATCACCGATGCAACCGCGACAAACGACGGCGAGACGATCGAGCGCTTGCGAGAACTCCCACAACGTGTGCGCGTCATGGGGCCACTCGGGCTGGAAGTCGAAGCCAGTGCGAGACTCGAGCTCGGCGAGGTCAAGATCCTGCTCGACGACGATGCGCTTCCGGACATCGATGACACGATCGGGCTGGTACGCGAAGCGCACGACTGCGCGAGAGCAGTCGCGGTGCACTGCGTCACACTCGTCCAACTGCGCTTTGCCATCGAGGCGTTCCGGGTCGCGGGCGT
>JAUZEI010000315.1 GCA_030839105.1 Actinomycetota bacterium | reverse complement strand
AGAGCTGCGAACCTCGGAACGTGGTCAGGCAACTGTCGAGCTCGCGCTCGTGCTGCCCATTGTCCTCGCGCTGCTCGTCCTCGTGTTCCAAGTGGCGTTGGTCGCACGCGACGAGATCCTCGTCGTGCACGTGGCGCGCGACGCGGCGCGAGAGGCGACCGTGACGCACGACCCGAGTCGCATCGCCACCGCCGCGACCCGAAATCTTCCGGGCGCCGGCGTCCGGGTCGTACGACGGGGCGGCGTCGGCGCGCCCGTCGAAGTCGAGGTCACCTATGTGTCGCGCACCGACCTGCCGCTGATCGGTGCGTTGTTGCCGGACATCACGTTGCACGGCGGCTCGGTCATGCGTGTCGAGCTCCCGTGAGCGCGACCAAGCGAGTCGGGCGGGGGGCGCAGGGAAACGTCAGCGTGCTCGTTATCGCCTTCATCGTGGTCACGATGCTGCTCGCGGGCGCGATAGCCCGCGTCGGAGGCGCCGTCGTCGAAAAGTCGAGGGCCGCCAACGCGGCCGACGCGGCGGCGCTCGCCGCGGCCGGTGCGCTCTCCCGCGGCGGGGCGGTGATCGAGGCATGCGGAGTCGCGCGGACGACCGCACTCGACAACGGCGCGCGCCTGCTGACGTGTCGCGGCGGAGCGGGGAGCGCCGAGGTTGTCGTGGCTCTCGGTCACGCGCAGGCGCGTGCCCGCGCCCGGACCCCGCTCGGAATGGCCGAATTCGGGACGGCCGGTGAACCGGACATTCCGTAACACGGCGCGGACCCCGGTCCCGCGCGCGGAGCCCATCGCATCTCACGGCTCGCAGTCTCCGACGGCGGGCGTTCCGGCGCGTCCGGAGCCGGGACCGGAGGACGCGATCGAAGCACGATTCCTCGATGACGCGGACGACGAAGAACACGACGACGGGGCGGCAGTCTCCCGCGGACCGCGCCGTCCTATCGGACAATGCCGTCGCCGCCGACGCGAGCTCGACGTTGATCCAGCGGCTCGTCGAGCTCGATCGGGAGCGCCGGCGGCTACGGGAGTGGATGGATGCCGAAGACGCGGGGCAAGCGCTCGAGCCCTCCGCGCTCCCGGACGACGCCGCTCACCGCGCGGGTCGTGCTCCAGGAGACAACTCCTGACGGTCGGTCGTCATCGTCCCGAGCAGGGCCGTCGCGGCACGCTTGTCGAGATACTCGTTCCAGTTCCCGCACTTCGGTGATTGCACGCACGAGGGACAGCCGGCGTCGCAGGAGCACGAGGTGATGAGGTCGAGGGTGGCCCGCGCGTGGCGCGCGGCCGCGTCGAACGCCAGCTCGGCGATTCCCGCACCACCCGGGTAACCGTCGTAGACGAAGATCGTCGGCTGCATGGTCTGCGGATGCAATGCCATCGACACTCCGCCGACGTCCCAGCGGTCGCAGATCGTGAACAGTGGCAGCATCCCGATCAACCCGTGCTCGGCGGCGTGCACCGCCCCGATCACCTCCGAAGTGTCGATACCGGCCGCATCCAACACTTCGGGGGGGATGGTGTACCAACACGCACGCGTGACCAACGCCCGCTCGGGAAGATCGAGGTCGCGCACCTCGATGACAGTGTTCGTCGAGATCTGCTTGCGCTGGAAGGCGACGACCTGACTACGCACCTCGACGCTGCCGAGATGCACGATCGCCGCACCGAGCGCGGCGAAGGTGTCCTCGCTGACGATCGTGATGTCGGTGGTGGTGCGGGCCTGGGTGTACTCGTCGGCATCGTCGTACGGCTCGAGAATCGCGAGGTGTTCGTCGCGGTCGAGTCGGTCGACCCGGTACTGGCGCCCCTGGTGCAGATAGACCGCGCCGGGGTGCGCGACCGAGAACACCCGCGCGTCGTCGACGGTTCCGATCGTGCGTTCGCTCTCGAGATCGAGGAGCCGGTATTCGATCGACGATCCGCTCCGCAGACCGACGCCGCGCGCGGGTGCCCGACCGCCCGACCAGTACATGCTGCCGCCGCGCGGGGTGAGCAGGTCGGCGTGCACGAGGTCGCGGACGGCGTCGTCGAGCGCGGCGCCGAACCAGCGCTCGTCGTCGGGAGTGAGCGGCATCTCGTGCGCTGCGCACGCGACCTGGGCGCGCACGATGAAAGGGTTCTGTGGGTTCACCACTGCGCGTTCGGGGGCGCGGCGCGTCAGCTCGGTCGGATGCGCGGCGTACCACTGGTCGAGCTGGTCGTCGCCCGCCACGAGCACGGCCGCGGATCGGCGCCCGGTGCGCCCGGCCCGACCGGCCTGTTGCCACATGGACGCGAGCGTGCCGGGAAACCCGTTGAGCACCACCGCATCGAGACCACCGATGTCGATACCGAGCTCGAGCGCGTTCGTCGCCGCGATGCCGAGGAGCCGACCGCTCGCCAGGTCGAGCTCGAGCGCCCGCCGTTCCTCCGGGAGGTAGCCGGCACGGTAGGCCGCGACGCGGTCGACGAGCTCGGGCGCGACACCGGCCAGGCGCCGGCGCGCGTACTGCGCCACCACCTCCGCGCCTCGCCGGCTGCGCGTGAACGCCAGTGTCTGGTGATTCGATCGCACGAATCGGGTCATGAGCTCGGCGGTCTCGACGTTCGCCGATCCGCGCGCACCCGAGTGCGCGTCGAGCAGCGGCCGTTGCCAGCACGCAAGTACGCGCTCGGCGCTCGGGGACCCGTCGTCGTCGATCTGGTCGACATCGAGGCCGCACAACGCGCTCGCGAGCTCGCCGGGATTGCCGATCGTGGCGCTCGCGAAGAAGAAGGTGGGCGACGAGCCGTAGTGCTCGCACAACCGGCGCAGGCGGCGCAACACGTGCGCGACGTGCGACCCGAAGATCCCCCGGAGCGTGTGCAACTCGTCGATCACCACGTACTGGAGGCGCATGAGGAACGTCGCCCAGCGCTTGTGCGACGGCAGGATCCCCATGTGCAGCATCTCGGGATTGGTGAGCACGACGTTCGCATTCTTGCGCGCCCACGCGCGGTCGTCGTTCGGGGTGTCTCCGTCGTAGGTGACCGCGCGCATCCCGGGAACGAGCCACGAGCGCAGCGAGCGGAGTTGGTCCTGGGCGAGCGCCTTGGTCGGGAACAACAACAGCGCGGTGTCGCGGCGGTCTGCGACGACCGACGACACGATCGGGACCTGGTAGCAGAGCGATTTCCCCGACGCGGTGCCGGTGGCGACGACGACGCTGCGCCGTTCGCGCAACGCGTCGATGGCGGCGGTCTGGTGCGCGTACAGCTGCGGGATCCCGCGCGCCGCGAGCCGGGCCGCGACCTCGGGATCCAACGGCACGGCCAACTCCGCGTAGCGCGCCGCCCGTTCGGCGAGTACCTCGCGATGGACGCAGCGGCCGAGCAGCTCCGGGTCGGCGGCGAGGTCGTCGAGCGCGGCGCGCGCGTCGGTGAACCGGTCGGCGCCACTCGGCGTACCGACGCGCCCCGTGAGCGGCCCTTCAGTCCCGACTGCCATCGATCCGAGGGTACCGATCGGGTGCGCCGCCAACGAGTACCTGATTCCTAATGCGCGTTTTCGACGACTCCGTCGTCGCGGAAATCGGCGAACAGGCCGGCCGCGCTGCCGCCGAGCCCGAGGCAGGACCCGCCGGTGTACGGCATCGTGATGTTCTTGATCTGGTCGGGATTCAAGGAGAACGCCACCCGGCCGAGGCGGTACAGGTCCTTCATGCCGATGCCGTCGAGCTGGGCGTGGCGGCCGAGGAGTGCGAGCAACTTGAACTCGCCCGGCGCGTTGTCCATCTGGGAGCGGAGCTTGCGCATCGCGTCCAGGATGAGGAGACCCTGATTGTTGGTGCGCACGATGTCGCTCGTCGCGAAGTCGTGGCGGTCGCGTGAGAAGGCCAGCGCCTGCTGACCGTTCATGACGGTCTTGCCGGCACTGAAGTACGCGCCCGAGAACGCGTCGTGCATGTCCGTCGGGACATTGACCTGGACACCGCCGACGCCGTCGACCAGATTCGTGAAGCCGGCGAAGTCGACGTCGACGACGTACGAGATCGGCACGCCGACCAGACCGCTCACTGCGTCGGCCTGCGCGCGCGGCCCGTGCGTGTTCCCGACGTTGATCTTGTCGCCGTTCCAACAGGTGTCGCGCGGGATGTCGATCATGCTCGCCTGGTGCTTGGCGGGATTGACGCCCATCACGTGCAACGCGTCACCGCGCGCGCCGCCGACACCGGGACGGGAGTCGTTGCCGACGAGCAGGATGAAGAACGGTGTGCTCGGCCCACCCGCCACGCGATCGGCGGCGGAGAGCGGCGCGATCTTCGAGACCCGCAGGTACGTCGCGCCCGACGCGATCGGCACGTGCATCCCGGCGAGCCACGCCGCGAAGATCGCCATGCAGCCGAGCACCACCGCCGTCGTGGCACCCATGAGCGCGAGGAGCACCCGCTTTGTCCGGCGTCCGAGCCGAAACCGACGGGTGCGACCGGTTCCGACGAGCGCGCGGTCCGGGTTTGCGGCGAGGTCACTCACGGCGTGCTCCCTGCCTTCGCAGTGGTGGTGGTCGTGCCTTTCGTCGTCTTGCGTACCGACTGCACGCGGTATGCGGTGACGAGCCACGACTTGCCGGTCTGGGCGAACGTCAACTCGACGTGGTGTGTGATCGTCAACGGACCCGCGGTCGCGGTCGCCTTCACGGTGAGGTCGAAGTCGGTCGCGATGTACATCATCTCGCCGAGCGTCCCGACGAGCGCGGACAGATTCACGGGCGTCGCCTTCGCGGTGAACGTCCGGACCTTGCCGACGTCGAGATCGGTCAGCGCGGGTGTGTCGGGCCCGGTCGCGACCTTCTGCAGTCCTCGGTCGAACAGGGCGCCGTAACCGCTGCCGAGCTGACCCTTGCCGAGGGGACCGAACACGGCAGTGTCGATGTACTTCTGCGCGGCCGTGAGCACCGCTTTGCCCGTCGCCTTGTCGATCTGCACGTTGGGCGGCCCGGCGCTCTGCACGTCGACCTTGCCGATCTTCAGCGTCGCCGTGGTCACCGTCAGGACCTTGGGTGGCTGGGTGGTGGTCGGTTCGGTGGTCGTCTTCTTCTTGCTTCCGCTCGAACACGCCGTGAGCGCGAGGCACAGCGCGAGAACGGCCGCGCCCGTGGTCGCGCCCGCGCCGAAGCGGGCTGTGGAAGTTCGATTGCGCATCAGCACGGGTGCCATCTTCGCATCCGCGCGGCGCTAATCTCGGTACCGAGCTGGAGGCCGGCGCGTGGGCATACGGAAATTCGCCGAGAAGTTCACCAAGCCGGTGGACGAGCAGGATCGCGAACAGCTCGTGACGTGGTGCGCGGAGCGTGGTGGTGCCCCACTGAACGGACTCGCGCTCCGCCAGCCCGTGCGGGTCGTTGGTGAGATCCGCTCGGTGCGTATCGTGCCGCGGGCCGGCGCCGCCTCCTTGGAGGCAACTGTGCAGGACGGCCGGGGCACCATGACCGCGGTCTTCCTCGGTCGCCGCAAGATCGCGGGGATGTCGCCCGGCCGCCGGCTCGCACTCGAAGGAGTCGCGACCAAGCAGCGGTCGGCGAGCAATCCCGAAGGCGGCAAGGACTGTCTGATGTACAACCCGGTGTACGAGCTCCTCTAGCGTCGACGCCGAGAGGTTCAGCCGCCGGTGAGGATCTGGCGCACATCGTCCTCGGAGTCGCTCGTCACCATCGCGAGCACTTCGTCGCCGGACTCGAAGACGGTGTCGCCGCGCGGCATCACGACGTGCTCGCCGCGCACGACGGCGACGATCGTCGCGTCGCGTGGGATGTCGAGGTCGCGGATCGCCTGATCGACGACCGGCGCGTTCTCGGCGAGCGTCACCTCGACCAGTCGGACGTTGCCGCCCTCGAACTGCAGGATCCGGACCAGACGTCCGACCGACACGGCTTCTTCGACGAGCGCGGTGATCAGGTGCGGGGTCGACACGGAGAGATCGACGCCCCAGTTCTCGTTGAAGAGCCACTCGTTCTTCGGATGGTTGACGCGCGCGACGACGCGCGGCACTCCGAACTCCTGCTTGGCGAGAAGCGAGATGACGAGGTTGTCCTCGTCGTCGCCCGTGGCGGCGACCACCACGTCGCAGCGTTCCAGCCCGGCCAGTCGGAGCGACGCCACCTCGCACGCGTCGGCGACGATCCATTCGACGCCCGGTGCCGAGTGCGGTTGCACCCGCTGCACGACGTCCTGACTCTGCTCGAGCACCAGGACCTCGTGACCCGTCGTAACGAGATCGTTCGCGATGAAGACCCCGACGTTGCCCGCTCCTGCGATCGCGACCCGCATCAGTCGCCGCCTCCCGACTCGATGTGCTTCTGGAGCTCGTCCAGGCCGTCCATGTCCGAGACGAACACGAGCACGTCGCCCTCTTGGCCGATGAGGTCGGCGGTGACGATCTGCGCCTTGCCGAAACGGGTCACCGCGGTGAGCCAGAACCGTCCGGGCCGGTTGAGTTTCGCGAGCTTCTTGCCGATCGCCTTCGCCGGGATCGTGCGCTCGACCAGCCCGATCCGGCCGGTCGGGTCGACCCAGTCGTGGCTCGTCTCCCCGGGCAGCAGCCGGCGCAGGACCTGGTCGGTGGTCCACGCGACGGTTGCCACCGTCGGGATCCCGAGCCGCTGGTAGATCAGGGCGCGCCGGGGATCGTAGATCCGGGCGACCACGTGCTCGATGCCATAGGTCTCGCGCGCGATGCGCGCGCAGAGGATGTTGGAGTTGTCGCCGTTCGTCACAGAGGCGAAAGCCCCGGCGTCTTCGATCCCGGCCTGGGCGAGGTGGTCGCGGTCGAAGCCGAAGCCGACGATCGTCCGGCCGGCGAAGCCCGGGCCAAGGCGGCGGAAGGCCCGGTCGTTCTTGTCGACGACGGCGACGCTGTGCCCGCCGTGCTCCAGCGCGCTCGCAAGCTCGCTGCCAACCCGCCCACATCCGATGACCACGACGTGCACGATCGGCCTCCCGTCCCAAGCTTCGACGGCGGATGCTACGGCGTCCCCCGTGTCGGAAGTGAAACCGGGTACGGGGTTCGGAGTACCGGCGATGGCATGCTGGCGCCGGAACAACGACGGGCGTAGACGGGACGACTGTGCTCGACAGCTTCAAACGCGTGCTCGTGGGCCGCCCGTTGGCGACTTCCGAGCAAGAACATCAACGCATCGGCAAGACCATCGCGCTCGCGGTGTTCTCCTCCGACGCGATCTCGTCGACGGCGTATGCGACGCAGGAGATACTGCTCGTGGTCGCCGTCGGCGGCTCGAGCCTCGCGCTCGGACTCTCGAAGCTCGTGCCGATCTCGATCGTCGTCGCGGTGTTGCTGGCGATCGTCGTCACGTCGTACCGCCAGACGATCTTCGCGTACCCGAGTGGCGGCGGTTCGTACGTCGTGAGTCGCGAGAACCTCGGCGCGAGTGCGGCAATGGTCGCGGGTGCGTCGCTCCTCGTCGACTACATCCTCACCGTTGCGGTGTCGGTGTGCGCAGGTGTGCGCGCGATCACGTC
>JAUZEI010000216.1 GCA_030839105.1 Actinomycetota bacterium | reverse complement strand
ATGGCCGCGTTTCGCGAGAAGCGCGACGCGAAGTTCACCGGCGAGTGAACGACCTCGCCCGGATTCAGCGCGTCGCGGCGTACAACGTGTGCGTCGACGACCGAGAACGGCTGCTGCTCTGCCGGCTTTCGGCGATCACCGAGGCGCCCGGCGCGTGGACATTGCCCGGGGGCGGGATCGACTTCGGCGAACATCCGGAGGTCGGCGCGATCCGGGAGCTGCGGGAGGAGACCGGTCTGATCGGGCGCGTGCAGGAGCTGCTCGCGGTCGATTCGATACATCGTCCCGCGGGCGTCGGCGCGAACCGCGCCGACTATCACAGCATCCGCATCTTCTACCGCACGATCATCGAAGGCGGCGCACTTACGGACGAGCTCGACGAATCGACAGACCGCGCCGCGTGGTTCACGCGCGACGAGCTCGCGTCGATCCCGCTCGTCTCGACGGGTGAGCTCGGCGCCCGCCTGGCGTACGGTGAGGCCCGATGAAGACCCGTTTTCCGATCAAGTACTCGATGTTCTGGTCGTGGCTGTTGCGGTCCCTCCTGATCCCGCGGCGGCTCGCCTACCTCGAGATCGACGGGAACAACGTCCGCGTGCGCATGTCGTACGCGTTCCGCTCGCGGTTCGGCCGCGGCGACATCAGCGGCGTCGGCACCCACCGTCCGGTCGTCAGCGTCGGCGTGCACGGCTGGCGGGGTCGGTGGATCGTCAACGGCGCCCACCGACCGATCGCCCGCATCACGTTCGCCCTCCCGGTGACGGCGCGTGTCCTCGGCGTCGCCGTGCAGGTGCGCGAGCTCCTCGTCAGCGTCGACGACGTTGCCGAGTTGCAACGTGCCCTCCTAACCTGACGCGCCCGTCAGGGATGCGGCACACCGAGCATCCGAACCAACATCGTCCGAACCAGCAGCATCGAGGAGTCAACCGTGGGTCTGTTCGACGGCAAGGTCGCGATCGTCACCGGCGCCGGGCGCGGCATCGGCCGTAGTCACGCGTTGCTCCTCGCGTCCGAGGGCGCCGCCGTTGTGGTGAACGATCTCGGCGGTTCGAGCTCGGGCGACGGCGCCGACGCCACTCCGGCGCAGCAGGTGGTCGACGAGATCGCGGCCAAGGGCGGCCGCGCCATCGCCAACTACGACAGCGTGTCGTCGTGGACCGGCGCGGAAGCGATGGTGCAGCAAGCCGTCGACGAATTCGGCGGCCTCGACGTGCTCATCAACAACGCCGGCATCCTGCGCGACAAGATGAGCTTCAACATGGACGAGGCCGAGTGGGACCAGGTCATCGACGTCCACCTGAAGGGCCACTTCGCCACCTCCCGCTTCGCGGCCTCCTACTGGCGGACGAAGTCGAAGGAGACCGGCGGCCCCGTCAACGGGAAGATCGTGAACACCGCGTCGGAGTCGGGTCTGTACGGCAACGCGGGCCAGGCCAACTACGCCGCCGCCAAGGCCGGCATCGCGTCGATGACCATCGTCATGGCGCGTGAGCTGGAGCGCATCGGCGTACGCGTCAACGCGATCTGCCCGGTGGCGCGCACGCGCCTCACCGAGACGGTCGCGGGCGACTTCATGAACGCCAAGGAAGGTGAGTTCGACAAGTTCGCGCCGGAGAACATCTCCGCAGTGGTGTGCTGGCTCGCGTCCGACCTCGCCGAGGGTGTGACCGGCCAGGTCGTCAAGGTCATGGGCGGCCAGGTGCAGCTGATCCGCGGCTGGCGCCCGGTCACGGAGGCGACCGACGACAAACCGTGGACGATCGCCTCCATCGACCAGGCCGCGTCGTCGACACTGTTCGCGGCGACCGACAAGGGCACGCCGCCGTTCATGCCCAACGTCGGCGACAACTGAGCGGGCGCGGCTCGAAGCGCCCGCGAGCGGTCAGCTCGCGCCGAGCGTCGCCGCCGTATGGCAGTGTCTTCGGTCCCGCGGTAGTAGTCGATCTTGCCGTGCCCGCGAACGTGAGCGGCGTGAACTCTTCGACGTCCATCGCGGCGCCGAAGTCGGTGAAGAAACTCGCGACGCCATCGGTATGTGATCGAACGACTTCCCCTTGTTCGCATCCCGGCTCGCGCGGATCAACGCGCCCCCGCCCCCTCCCCGCAGGCCGGCGACGCCTCGTTGTCTAGGCTCCGGGTGTGAGCATCGAGATTCCCAGCACCGATCTGCGCCTCGACGACATCCGGCTCGGCGACATCGAGCAGTGGATGCGTCCTGACCGCGAGGGCATCTTTGCGAAGCTGCGCGCCGAGCGACCGGTCTCGTTTCACTCGGAGCCGGTGCCACCGCCCGAGGTCAACTTTCCGCAGGGTCCCGGGTTCTGGGCCCTCACCCGTTACGCCGACGTGATGCAGGTGTCGCGCGACCCCGAGTCGTTCCACTCTGCACCTACGTCGACCATCGGCGACATGCCCGCCGAGATCGCGGAGTGGCTCGGCTCCATGATCAACATGGACGCGCCGAAGCACACGAAGCTGCGCCTCATCGTCAACCGCGGCTTCACGCCCCGCCAGGTCGCGCGCATCGACGACTCGGTGCGCGAGCAGGCGAAGGAGATCGTCGACCGCGTCGCGCCGCTGGGCGAGTGCGACTTCGTCACCGAGATCGCGGCGGCGCTCCCCCTACAGATCATCTGCGACATGATGGGCATTCCCCGCGAGGACACCAAGAAGATCTTCGAGCTCACGAATGTCATCCTCGGTGTCGGTGACCCCGAGTACGTCCAGTCGATGGAACAACTCATGGAAGCCGGGATGGGTCTGTTCCAGTACGGCATCGCACTCGCGCAAGACCGCCTCGACAACCCGCGCGACGACATCACCACGCAGCTGATGCAGGCCGAGGTGGAAGACGAAGAAGGGAAACACCGGCTCACGACCGGCGAGCTCGGATCGTTCTTCCTACTGCTCGTCGTCGCCGGCAACGAGACCACCCGCAACGCGATCAGCCACGGTATGCGGGCGCTCACGCTGAACCCCGACCAGCGCAAGATCTGGACCTCCGACTTCGACGCCGTCTCGCCGACCGCAATCGAGGAGATCGTGCGCTGGGCGACGCCCGTCATCAACTTCCGCCGCACCGCCACGCGCGACGTCGTCGTCGGAGCGCAGGAGGTGAAGGAAGGGCAGAAGGTCGTGATGTTCTACAACTCGGCCAACCGCGACGAGCGCCACTTCGACGACCCGTTCCGGTTCGACGTGTTGCGCACCCCGAACGAGCACTTCGGTTTCGGCGCGGGCGGCCCCCACTTCTGCCTCGGTGCGAACCTCGCCCGGCGCGAGATACGGGTGATGTTCGAGGAGCTGTTGCGCCGCCTCCCCGACATCCAGATCACCGGTGAACCCGACATGCTGCAGAGCGGTTTCATCCACGGCATCAAGCGCATGCCGTGCGCCTGGCACACCGTCGACGCCTGACGCCTGACGCCGGTCAGCGCGGCGGGGCAACGAGGGTGAGGTAGGCGAAGCCGAGAACGCCCCGGTATCCGTGGAGCCAGCCGCTGCGGTGCGCGTCCACCTCGGCGCGCACCCGCGCGGCTTGCGGAGCGTCCGGATAGCGCAGCAGCCAACGTTCTCGGCCCGCGCAATACCGCGACTCGAAGTCGTCCCACTCGGCGAGTGACGCGGTCGAAAGCGCGACGAGGCGGTAGCCCTGCGCGAGGCAGAGATCGACGAGTCCGGCGAGCGTCGCGAACTCGTCGACCCGGGCGCCGAGAGCCGCAAGCGCATCGGGGGTGGGTGGTCGTTCCCAGAAGCCTTCTCCCAACAACAGTCGTCCGCCGGGTCGGAGTAGCGGGCGCGCTCCCTGCAACGTTGCCTGCGTGCCTCCCCACGCGTGGCTCGACCCGATGACGATCGCGACGTCGGCCTCGTCGGACCAGGCCGCCGCGTCCTCGCACACGAGCCGGACGCGATCGTGCACGCCGCGGGCTTCGGCGTTGAGCCGCGCCCGAGCGATGGAAGGTGCATCGCGGTCGACGCCGACGCCGCGCGTCGTCGGTTCGTCCTCGAGCACGCGCAGCAGGAGCTCGGCCCAGCCGCAACCCAGGTCGACGATCGAAGCCCCGGTCAATGGGCGAAGGCTCGCGACGAGTCGTTGCGCATGCGCCCGGTCGAGCGGCGCGTTGAATTCGAGCTCGGAATACCTGGAACCCCCGAGCGCGTCGGCCGAGTCGTTCGTGTCCAAGGCGCGTCGTTACTTCAGCCGAGTCGCCAGAGCTTGCGCCCGCTTTGCGATCTCGGCGGTCTTCGGCCCCGGAGCGACGTCGGCAAGTACGACGGCCAGGTCGTGAAGCAGGACGGCCAGCTCCGCGACATCCTCGGTGGGCTGCTGGACTCTGATCTGCGAGAACGGAAACGCGACGTTGACTCGTGTCGTCACGACCTCGCTGTGCTGGTCGGATTTCTTCGCCACGTCATTGTTCGGATCTGCCATGCACTCGACCTCCCACTCGCCCGGCTTCGCAATATCGGGACGTGTCCGAGCCGACATCGTCGCCGCGAACTCGTGAGCCGTCGAGCGCCGCGACCAATACAGATCCTCGCGAACACCGCCGAACCGTGGGTCTTCTCCCGGGTTGTCGACGGTCCCCGAAACCCGTGCTCGAGGGGTCGCAAGATAAGGCAGATGCGGTACCTCGCCCGCAAAAGGTTCGACGCGCTACCTTGCCTGACGCCGGCGTCAGGTCCGCGCCGAGGTTTGGAGGAGTGCAGTGCAGCTCTCGTGGAGCCCCGAGGACGAGGCATTTCGCGAGGAGTTGATCACATTCCTCGACGGGCACACGCCGCCGGAGATGCAGACCGGCTACGACTTCCAGGACGTCAGCGACGAACACGAGCTCGTCCCGCAGTGGCTGCGAGATTGGCAGGCGACGCTCTTCGACCACGGCTGGATGATTCCCGGCTATCCGCCCGAGCGCGGCGGCCGCAACTGCACGCCGGTGCAGACACTGATCTATCTCGAGACGCTGTCGAGCCGTCGTCTCCTGCGCAGCGGGCACTTCCCCGGTTACGCGATCGTCGCCCCGAGCCTGCTCGAGTACGGCAACGACGAACAGAAGCAGTTGGTGGCGGCCGCGATCCGCGGCGACACCATCTGGTGCATCGGGATGAGCGAGCCGAACGCCGGCTCCGACCTCGCCGGACTGCAGACGCGCGCCGCGGTGTACGACGACCACTTCGTCGTCAACGGCCAGAAGGTCTGGACGAGTTACGCGATGATCGCCCAGAAGTGCTTCTGCTACGTGCGGACCGATCCCACGCTGCCCAAGCACAAGGGCATATCGCTGCTCATCATCGACGTCGACTCCCCCGGCATCGACATTCGCCCGCTGCGCCACATCAACGGCACCGCCGGCTTCGCGGAAGTGTTCCTCACCGACGTGATCGTCCCGCGCGAGAACCTCGTCGGCCACCTCAACGGCGGTTGGGCGATCACCCAGGGTTCACTCGCGCACGAGCGCGCCGGCCTGTGGGTCGAAGGCGTCGCCCGCTTCGAGCAGACGATCGAGGGTCTCATCGCGCTCGCGCGCGAACAGGGACGTGCGAACGACCCGATCATCCGGCGCAAGATCGCGACCGCGTACGAGCTCGCGGCGTCGTTACGCGCGCTCGGCTACAAGGGCTTCGCATCCTTCGCCCAGGGTTCGAGCGCGCCCGAGCACAGCTACATGAAGATGGCGATGTCGGAGGCGAGCAAAGCGGCGTTCGAGCTCGGCATGGAGATCTCGGGAACGCTGGCCCCGGTCACCGATCCCGAGCTCGGCGCGTCGACGAACCGGTTCGTGCACGGCTTCTTCATGTCGTTCGCGAACACGATCGCGGGCGGCAGCTCGGAGATCCAGCGCAACATCATCGCCCAGCGCGTGCTGGGCCTCCCGAGGCATTGAGGCATCGGACCCCGTGGACTTCTCGCTGACCGCCGATCAACAGCTCCTGCAGGACACCGGGCGCAAACTGCTCGAACGCGAGTGCCCGCCGGCGGTCGTGCGCGCGCACATCGACGACCCGTCGGCATACGAACCGCTATGGCGTCACCTGTCGGAATACCTCGCGCTCGGCATGGGCGACGCAGCCGACCACTGCCTGTTCCTCGAGGAGACGGGCTACGCGATCGCGCCCGGACCGTTCCTCGCGTCGACGCTGTACACCGCGCTCACCGGCGACGACGGCGGCACGGGGACCGTCGCGCTCGTCGATGATCCCATCCAACCGTTCGTCCTCGAGGCCGACCGCGTCGACCGGATCGCGATCGTGACGTCCGACCTCGGGCTGGCCGTTGTCGACGCCGCCGACATTCCGGCGCGCTTCGTCTCCACCGTCGACTTCTCCCGCCGACTCTTCGTAGTCGACCTTCCGGCGCTGGAAACTCAACCGATCGCAGCAGCCGACTACGCCCGCTGGCGCGACCGCGCCTACGCGTGCACGGCCGCGGAGATGGTCGGCACCGCGCGCCATATCTTCGAGATGGCGCTCGCCTACGCCAAGGAACGCAAACAGTTCGACGTGCCGATCGGCTCGTTCCAGGCGATTCAGCACAAGCTCGCCGACATGTCGCTCGCGCTCGAACGGGCGACGGCCGCGGTCCACTACGCGGCGATGACGATCGACGGCGACGATCCGGAACGCGCCCGCGCCGCGCACGTCGCCAAGGCGTCCGCCGGCGAGGCCGCCCGGCGCATCCTGAAGGACGGCATCCAGATCCACGGCGGCATCGGCTACACGTGGGAGCACGATCTGCACCTCTTCCTGCGCCGGGCGACCGCCGACGAATACCTGTTCGGCACCACCGGCTGGC
>JAUZEI010000140.1 GCA_030839105.1 Actinomycetota bacterium | reverse complement strand
CCCGCGCACACCGATTGCGGCCAGCAATACCCCGTAACAACCTCGCGCCCCATCGCCCGACCCTAACTCGCCGAGACTCGCATTCGTCCGAGACGCATTCGCGAGGCACTACGCACGCGAGCACTCTGTCGGAAGTCCGATCGGGCGGCTGCGCGTCATCGACGGAACCGATCAACGGCTGGTCTGCGGCCCACCCACGATAGATGCGGCCTACCGAGGAACGCGTCGCTTCCACTCGCGTTCGATCTGGCGCATGAGCGCCGGGTAGACGATCCAGTGCCGGAACGGCTTGATGAACGCCATGTACGTCCTGCCGAGCGCGCCGCGCGGCTTGACGTACACCGCCATCTGTCCCTGGTAGCGGCCGTTGCCCTGATCGACCCACGCCAGATGCATCACACCGTGCACGGTCCGGTTCGAGACCTCCGCGCCGAACTCGACGTCGGTCCGATAGAGCGGTACGAACGGCAGGGAGGCGAAATGCAGATCCGCGGCCGTGTCGCGCAGATCGTCGGGCAGCCGGTCGCGCAGAGACGTCTCGTTCGTACCCGGAATCGGCAACTTCCCCGCGGCGTCATCCGAACCGCGCTCCGCCGCGGGGGAGAGCCGGCCGAGGTCGAACCAGCGGCCGAGGCGATCGCGCACGCTCCACAGGACGCGGGTCGGGAGCGACTTCGCATTGCCGGGATCCGACGAAAGCGTGTTGCCGATCAGCGTCTGGAATTCGTCGGCGCCACCGTACGCGGGAAGCGCCCAGACATCCTCGAGGGTGAAGTCGGAAACGATTGCACGGATGCGCCAGGGGCGGGATTCGTGCGCTGCGTTCGGAAGCCTCATGCCGGCCCTCGATCCCGTGGTGCCCGTGCGGATCGTAGGCGGGTTGCTCGTCGTCCCGGGATCTGCAACTTTGCCGGGCATGACATCGATCTATTACGAAAGTGACGCCGACGTCGGCACCTTGGACGGGCAGCGGGTCGCCGTGGTCGGCTACGGCAATCAGGGTCGCTCGTGGGCGCTCAACCTGCGCGACAGTGGGTACGCCCCGGTCGTATGCGTGCGCCGCGACGAGACGCGCGAGCAAGCGGTGGCGGATGGCTTCGAGGCTCACGACGTGGAGGCCGCGAACGAAGCCGACGTGATGTGCATTCTCGTACCCGACGACGTGATCGCGCAGTTGCCACTAGCGCCGCGCGCGGACTCGTGTGTAATCGTCGCGAGCGGGTACACGCTCGGATTCGGCCGGTTGGATCCGCCCGGCGACAGCGGAATGGTCGCGCCGCGGATGCTCGGCCCCGAGGTACGCCGCTGCTACGAGGAGGGCGTCGGGTTCATTTCCGCGGTCGGCGTGCACCGCGACGCCACCGGGAGGGCGCTCGACCGCGTGCTTGCGATTGCCAAGGCCATCGGCGGTCTGCGCCAGGGCGCGCTCGCGCTCACACCGCTGCAGGAAGCGGTGCTCGATCTCGGTGTGGAGCAGGTGCTCTCACCCGCATTGACCGCGGTGAACAACGCGTTCGTGCAGACGATGATCGAACACGACATCCCTATCGAGGCGATCGTCGTCGAGCTCGTGCTCTCGGGTGAGGTCGAGCGCACATACCGGTTGTTGCGCGAGATCGGCTACGCGGCGCAGTCCGAGTTCCACTCGCCGACGAGTCAGTACGGCCAGCTCTCTCGCCGCGGGCGCTTCGACCACCTCGACTTCGTCGCCACGATGCGTGGACTCGCCGACGACATCGAGTCAGGCCGGTTCGCCGACGAGTGGGACGCCGAGCGAGATGCCGGATATCCCACCCTCGGGCGACTCAAGGAACAGCACGCAGGACCCGCGGTCCGCGAGTACGAAGCCGAGTTGCGCCGGCGGCTCGGGCCCGGCGTCGCCTGAGGTTCCTCAGATATACCTTGACGGTCATATATCTCGGTGGTTAAGTATCGCCATGGCCGTCGATGCGACGCTCGAAGTCCTCGCCACACCGACTCGACGACTCATCCTCGACGCGCTCCGTGAGGGCGAGCAGCCCGTCGGGGAGCTCGTGCGTCGCGTGGCCCTGAGCCAACCGGCCGTTTCGAAACAGCTCCGCATACTTCGTGACGCCGGCCTCGTGACGGTCCGGCCCGACGGCCAACGCCGCATCTACTGCCTCCGATCCGAACCACTCGCAGAACTCGTCGACTGGCTCGTCCCGTACCAACAGCTGTGGCAATCGAGCCTCGACAAGCTCGAAAGCCATCTCGACATTCCACAATCCACGACCGAGCAGGAGCAGCCCCGATGACCCACGCGATCCTTCAATCAGCCGGCGAGCGCCCGGTGTTGCGCTTCGAGCGGCACCTCCCGCGCCCCGTCGAGGACGTTTGGAAAGCAGTCACCGACCCCGAAGCGATGCGCTCGTGGTTCCCGACGAGGATCGTCATCGACGAATGGCGAGTCGGCGCCACGCTGTCCCACGTCTTCGAAGACAGCGACATGGCGCCGCTGCCCGGAACCGTGCTCGAGTGGGAGCCGCAGCACCGGGTCGCCTTCACCTGGGGCACCGACACGATCACCTTCGAGCTGCGCGCCGAGGGCGCCGGCACCAACTTCATTCTCACCGAGGAACTCGGCGCGAACATTGCGGCCCGCAACGCGGCCGGGTGGGAGATCTGCCTCCAGCGCCTCGAAACGGGCGCCTCGTCCGACGCTTGGACGTCCCACTTCGATCACTACGTCAGCGTGTTCCAACCCATCCTCGGGCCGCAAGACGGCCCTCCTGATGGCTATCAGGACGCGAATGCCTGACGTTGCTGAAGCCATGACGCCGGCACACCGCGCATCGTTTGGCCCTTAGTGGCTGGTGGTGAGCGGTGTCGCGTGTGGTGTGATCCAAAGC
>JAUZEI010000110.1 GCA_030839105.1 Actinomycetota bacterium | reverse complement strand
CCTGTGCCGCACCCGCGACCACGTACGTGCCGGTCGCGGTCGGCACCAGTTGCGCGATGCTCCACGCGCGCGAGGAGAGGATGGTCGCCGCCGGCTGCAGGCCACGTACGTCGAGCCGATCGATCCGCGCGGTCGCGGTCGTCCGGCCCGCGATCGGCGCGAGCTGTTTCAACATGTACAGGCCACCCGGTCCGAACTCGATCGTCGCGGAACGGATCGACTGCTCGGGGGAGGCGCTCCACGAGACCGGGGCGACAACGAGCGGCGGCCCCAGCTCCCCCGGCACGTCGATCCGGCTGAACGCAACGCAGCGGTCGCCGCCACAATTCACCGCCGCGAGATAGGAGCCGTCGGGCGAGAACCTCAGGCTCGTGACATTGGAGACCGAGACCGCCGAGCTCTGCTTCGTGGTGAGATCGACCACCACGACCCGGCCCGGCCCCGCAGCCGTCACCGGCGCGCAGCGATCCCCGGCCAGATCGCCCGCGCCGTACAGCGCGAGGCGTGTGCCGTCCGGGCTCACGTCGAACGCGACCGCATGGGTGACGATCGTCGACGAATGTCCGATTGCGATGTCGGCGCGCACGACGTCGCCGCACGCGCCACGGCCCTTCTTCAGGGACAGATACCAGAGCGCCCGATGATCGTCGGTTGCACGCGCGTACTTGATCTCGCCCCGCAACGCCGTCACCATCGTCGCGTTCTGGTGTCCGGTCGCGTCGAGCGAGATGACGTCGAGGCCGCGGGACGAGAGCATCACCGTTCCGGGCTGCAGCGCGTCCGGCGCGGGCGCCGCCGTCGTCGACGACGTGGCGATCCGGATGCTGCTTCGACCGGTCGTGCCGTGCATGATCGCTACGGTCGCCACGGTGGCGACCACCGCCGCCGCGACCGCCACGCTCGACCAGCGGCGTGCGGCGCGGGCGCGTCTCCGCTGGCGTGAGACCTGGAGTTCGAGATCGACCGGCGTCGGGAGCTCGTCGGCGACCGTGTCGCCGACCGCGCGTAGCCGCGCGGCGAGGCGGTCCTCGAGGGCGTCACGCATCGCGGAAGCCCTCCCGCAATTTGGCGAGCCCGCGCGACAACAGCGACTTCACCGTGCCGAGGGGAACGCCGAGTATCCGCGCGATGTCGTCGTGTGAAGCGTCGTTGTAATAGCGCAGCACGATCGCGGCCCGTTGCCGCATCGGGAGCCGGCGGAGCGCGACCAGCAACGTGTCGTTCGACGCGACGTCGACCGCGGGCACGACGAGCGACGCCAGATCGATCGTGCGCTCGTGACGCGCCACGACCTTCTGATGACGGAAGTGCGACTTGGCGAGATTCGCAACCGCACGCGTGAGATACGCGCCGAACGCGTCCGGCTCGCGCAAGGTGTCGAGCTTGGCGGCGACCCGCACGAAGGCTTCCTGCACCAAGTCCTCGGAGAGCTCGCGCTCGCCGGTCAGCATCACCGCGAACCGCAGAGCCGCGGGCGCGTGGGTGCGGTACAGCCGGTCGAGCAGCACCTCATTGCGGACTGCCAATGGGGCGACCGTCTGCACGAGTTCCAGACGCCCGGCGACCCCCGCGAGTTTCACATTTCTATGGTGCGCGGCGAACCTGCCGGCCCGCCAGTCTCAGCCGTGCCGAAGCGACGTGCCGCCGACAATGGTGGGACGATCGAACTCCGCTACCGGAGAGCGAGAACTCAGACCGCGAGCAGATCGCGCGCGCCGGTGTCGGCGCTCGGGTGCCGCAGCTTCGACATCGCCCGGGCCTCGATCTGGCGGATCCGCTCGCGGGTGAGGTTGAAGTACTCGCCGACCTCTTCGAGGGTGCGGGGCTCGCCGCGGTCGAGTCCGAAGCGAAGGGCGAGAATCTGGCGCTCGCGCTCGTCGAGCGGCGCGAGCAGCTTCTCGATCTCGGCGGGCAGGAGTGCGGTGGCCGCGACCTCGAACGGGGACTCCACCGAGCGGTCCTCGACGATGTCGCCGAGCTCGGCGTCGCCGTCCTCACGCAACGGCTCCGACAACGAGAGGGGCTCGGCCGCGAAGCGCAACGCTTCGGTGACCTTGTCCTCGGGCATCTCGACCTCGGCCGCGAGCTCCGACAGCGTCGCGGGCCGTCCGAGCTTGAGCTCCAGGCGCGAGCGCGCCTTCTGCAGACGGGCGAGCGTGTCGCCGGCGTGTACGGGGAGGCGAATGGTGCGCCCGGTGTTCGCGATGCCGCGCGTGATGGCCTGACGGATCCACCAGGTGGCATACGTCGAGAACTTGAATCCCTTGCGCCAGTCGAACTTCTCGACCGCGTGCATCAGCCCGAGGTTGCCCTCTTGGATGAGGTCGAGCAGCGGGAGACCGGAGGCCTGGTACTTCTTGGCGATCGAGACGACGAGTCGCAAGTTCGACTGGACGAACGTCTGCTGCGCGTCCTCACCGTGACGAGCGCCGCGCCGCAACTCTCGCTTCTTCGCGGGAGTGAGGCCCTTGGCGGCGTTCAGCTGCTCGCGGGCGACATTGCCCTTCTCGATCTGCTGCGCCAGGCGAACTTCGTCGTCCTTGGTGAGCAGCGGATACTGCCCGATGTCCGTCAGGTAGAGCCGGACGAGGTCTTCCTCGTCCCGTTCGATTCGCTCCTTCGCCAACCGATCAATCCTTCGT
>JAUZEI010000090.1 GCA_030839105.1 Actinomycetota bacterium | reverse complement strand
GCGCCGGTCGTAGTCGAAGCGGCCGAGGGCGACGCGTGCCCGGGGGTACCAGTGGCCGAAGTTGGGGACGCTGGCGACGATCGTCCCGTGCGGAGCGAGATGCGCCTGCGCCTGCTGGAGTAACGCGCGGGGCTCGCGCACGTGCTCGAGCACATCGGCGCAGAGGACGATGTCGAAGCCGCCGCCGACCTCCTCGGGGATCCCGCGGTCGAGGTCGGCCTCGAAGAAACGGTCGACGCGTTCGCCGACTCCCTCCGACTTGTGCAGGTCGACGCCCGTCACCTCGTGCCCGCACGCGCGCAGCAGCTCACCGAGCCGGCCGTCGGCGCAACCGAGATCGAGCACACGGCTCGGAGGCTTGCGCTCGAACCACTGCACGAGGCGGCGGTGCGATGTCTGCGCGGCCTGCTTGAGCTCGTAGTCGTCGTGCGTGGCGAACGCCATCTCGCCGCTTCCGAAGCCGATCTTGTGCGCGCGATAGCGGAGCACATCGCTCGCGACGTCCTTGGCGTAGCTCAAGCCGTTGACGTAACAGATCTCGTCGCCGTAGTAGGTGGGTATCGGGATCTCGATGATGCGCTTTCCGGCTTCATGCAGTTGCAGGATGATCTCGGTGTCGAACGAGAAGCCGTCGGAGTTGTTCTCGAACGGGATTTCCTTCAACGCGGCGACGCTGTACGCGCGATAGCCGGAGTGCCACTCCGTGAGGTCGAGACCGGCGGCCGCGTTCTCGAACTTCGTCAACAACTTGTTGCCGACGTACTTGTAGAGCGGCATCCCGCCCTTGCGGGCCGCGCCCTTGTCCATCATGCGCGAGCCGAATACCGCGTCGCACTCTTCGCGCTCGAGCGGCGCTACGATCTCGGGAAGGAGCTCGGGTGCGTACTGTCCGTCGCCGTGGAGCAGGACGACGATGTCGAGCTCCTGCTCGATCGCCCAGCGGTAGCCGGCCTTCTGATTGCCCCCGTAGCCGAGGTTGCTCGGATGACGGTTGATCTCGAGCGGCAGGGCGTCGTTCATCTGTTGATAGCCGAGGCCGACGAGATACGTGGCGTCGCGGCTGTAGTCGTCGTTGACGAGGACCTTCTCGATGCGCGGAATGAAGTCGTCCGGCACACGATCCAGAACGGAAGCGAGGGTGGACGCCGCGTTGTACGCGACGACGAGGATTCCGATTCGTTTCATCGCCGACGAGGCTAGCTCGGCCCCGCGAGAGAATCGGTCAGCCGACCGCGCTGAGATCGGCGGCCTGCGGGCTATCCAGGTCGGGCGAGTCGTCCGGCGGCGGACGATGCTCCCAGAGCGCGCGCAGTGCCAGTAGCGCCACGACGAGCAGCGCCAGCCAGGCGATACCGGCGACGACGACTTCGCGGTGAACCCAGTCCGAGGCGTGGGCTCGGTCCCAGTGCCACGGGAGCGCGTTGCTCCATCGGTCGTACACGATGATCAGTAGGGCACTCGCGGCGACGTTGTAGACGACTGCGGCCCACACATCGATCAGGAACGCGGCGGCCACCGCCCATACGAGATAGCGACCGCCGGTCGCGGTACTGAGCAACAGGATCAGCACGAACGTGAGTCCGAACGCCTCGTTCACCGCCGAAGGACGTTTCCACAACAGCAAGACCGGAATCGCGGCCGCGACGACAAGGAGCACGGTGCGTCCCGAGCCCTCCAGTGTCGCGATCGCGTGCTTCGACGCGCCCAGCTTGGTTGCGATCTCGACGAGACCCCACTTCCCCGGGTATCCCTTGAACCCGAGGACGTCGGCCTTGAACGGAGTCCAGCGCTTCAGGAGCACCGGGATCCACAGGACCACGAAGACCACGCTGCTGCCCGCCAGGAATTCGTACAGCCGTCTCCGACCGGAACGCGCGACGAGGAGCAACAGCAGTGGCAACGCAACGATCGGGACGATCTTGACGCTCATCGCGCCTCCATACGCGAGACCCGCGAGCGACGCGGACCGGTTGTTGACCAACAGAGAGAAGCTCAGCAACGTGAGCATCAGGAAGACGGGGTCGGTGTTCCCGTGAAAGCCGGACACGATGATGAGGGCCGGGCTCGACGCGACCATCACGCCCGCGATCGTCGCCTGCAGGAGTGAACGCCGGCTGCGGACGAGCTCGAACACGAGCATCGTCGTGACGATGTCGGCGAGCGTGGCCGGCACCCGGATCATGAATCGAAAGGGGATCCCGAGGTCGTCCAACTTGTTGAACAGGACGAGCATCCAGCCCATGAGGGGTGGGTGGTTGTAGACGGGGAAGAGGTGCGTACCGACGCGGAAGCGGTGCCCGTAGATGTCGATGGGCCCGTACCGGCGCACTCCCTCCGCGAACTGTGCCCAGTTGAAGACGTCGTTCGTACCCTGGGTGGTCGCGGCCAAGATGAGCTTGACGACGGTTGCCGCGAGCACGACGCCGAACACCAGGAGCCGCATCCTCGCCGCGCGTGAGTCCCAGAACCAGACGCGGAGACGGCCCATCACGGGTGGCGACTGTACACATCAACCTGTCGAAAACCGTGGCTGGGCCGGTTGGAGGTGCCTCGCGTGCCCCACGCCCTCGTGCACCTGTCGACGACCTCGCCGCCACTTCGACTTCGCCTTCGAAGCCCCCAGGGCAGTTACACCAGGTTGGTGACGACCGGAGGAGGAATCCGGGCACGCACCGCGTCACAAGAACATTACGGGTCGAGGCGTTGGACGAGTTCTTCGCTCCGTTCGACCCGGGACTGCATACGGTCGACGTGTTCGCGCGCGTGGTCGCGCTGCGCACTTGCTCGCTCGAGATCTCTCGTCGCCTTCGCGACGCTTGACTCGGCGGCCGCGACGACGCGCTCGGCGGCCTGCGCGGCCTGCTCCGCTGCTCTCAGCTCTCCGCGCTGTTCTTCGAGCTCCTCGCGCGCCTTCACGAGCCGCGCGGAAGGCGCGCGTGGCTTCGGGCTTGCCGGCCGTGGGGTCGTCGTCTTCGGTGGCGGGGCCGCCAACTGCTTCGTCCGTGCCGGGCGGTCGGTGGTGGCGGGAGTCAGGCCGCCGAACAGCTCCTCCGAGCCATCCGCGCCCGACGACACGTCTTCGAGCTCCCCGCGCGCGAGTGCGTCGGACAGCTCCGGAGACGCGACGACGACATTGAGCGCGTTGTCGACGTCGCGCGTGTAGGTGTCGCGCGATCGACTCGACCGCTCGACGACTTCGTTCGCCGCGTCCGACACCGAGGACATCGCTTCACGACGACGGGCCAGGGCGTCACGAAACTCGTCGGCCGGGCTCCCTTCGAGCAGCGCCTGTTGCGCCGCGCGCGCCGTCTCCGCGGCCGTCACCATGTGCTGTACGAGGTCGGGGCGTTCGCTCGCGACCCGATTCAGCGCCCATACCGGGACCGTCGGCCGGCGCAGCGCCTTGACCTCTGCCGCTTCATTCTTTTCACCCCGGGCCCGGAGCTCGCGTACGAGCTCGGTACGACGCGCGACGAAGTCGTTCGGGTCCACGCGGAAAAGTTCCTCACGCGCCGGCGTCATGACGTCCTTGGGTGACGGCGGCTTCGACCCGCCGGACGCGGGAGAGGCGTACGCGCCGCTCGAATCCCTTGAGCGAGAAGTTGCCGGCGGTCCGGTACGAGAACGCGCTCGACCCTTCGATCGCGTCTCGTGTGTCGACATCGATCAGGACACTCGACGGGTACGCGACGTTCACAGCGCGCGCCGCGAGGTTGACCACCGATCCCGAGAAGTCACCGTCGCGGGCAAGCACGTCGCCCGTCGCGATTCCCACCCGGACCTGGGGGAGAACTTCGTGCCTGGAGAACGCGTCTACCAACGCGAGTCCGATGTCGACCGCGGCCTCCGGCGCGGTCGCGATGAACATGACGCTGTCGCCGATGAGCTTGACCGCCCGGCCGCCGTGCAGCACCACGATCTCCGAAGCGGTTGCGTCGAACATGCTCAGCGCCCGCGAGAGCGCGGGAAGATCGAGTCGCTGCGTCCATGCCGTGGAGTCGACGAGATCGACGAAACCCACACTCCCATGGACGAGATCGATCCCGGCCGAACCTTCCAGCATCGCCATCGGGCGAAAGCCGCGCTCGATGTGGTGGCGCAACAGCGTGTCGAAGCCGCTCGTCAAGGCGTCGAGCAGCACGATCGACTCCGCGTTCGCGCGCGCCAACTCGAGGCCGGAAGCGTCGCCTTCGATGGCCTGCGGCACCACGTTTACCACGAACGCCGTCACGGACGCGTCGGCCACTCGAGCGGCCGCCGCACCGAGGACGCGGATCAACTGGATCGTGACGTCCTCGCCGAAGAACTCGATGCCGGCGCGCATGCCGATCAGGATTTCCGCATCCCGCCGCAGGAACGTGCGCGCGTGCGGGTCCGGATCGGGCTCGGCAAAGCCGGCCGCCCGCCACGTGCGTGCGATCAATTCGTGATCGACGCCGGCGGCCTGTGCGGCTTCATC
>JAUZEI010000077.1 GCA_030839105.1 Actinomycetota bacterium | reverse complement strand
ACTGCCCGAGGGGCACGTCACGGTCACCGACCAGAACGGGTCGTCGTTGCTCGCGTGGACGTTCCAGCAAACGCTCGTGTCCACCCATCCGATCGGGGTCCGCCCGTTTCCCGCGCGCGTCACGGCGATCCGCGCCGTCACTCCCGGCCGGTGGTGGCTGCTGAGCAATGGGACGATCCGCCCCGACCGGGGCGACACGGTCGAGCAGGTGCCGGCCGGTCTGCATGTCATCGGCGCAGTCGATCGGGGTTTCATCGCGTACGACGACCACGGGCGCTGGCTGTTGTGGCCGCACACGGCGA
Organism: Actinomycetota bacterium; assembly: GCA_030839105.1. GTDB lineage: Bacteria > Actinomycetota > Acidimicrobiia > IMCC26256 > PALSA-610 > PALSA-610. Next base: position 6,429 of record JAUZEI010000077.1, on the reverse strand, counting down.
ACACGGCGAACACGACGAGTTCGCCGAGTACGCCGAGTACGCCCCACCGGACGATCACGCAGATCTCGTTCCCGTTGCCTTTGGATCAGTTCCTCGTCTCGAGCCCGCGCTCGGTCGTGTTCATGGGCGCATGCGCGTACAGCGGCTGCAACATCTACATCTACGACGTCGACCAGCCCCGCCTCGAACAGATCCACCTGACCGGCGTTCCCGCGTTCGGTACGTTCTCGCCGGACGGGACGCGACTCGCGATCTCGACGAACCGGGGCGACATCTTCCTGCTCGACTCCGCCAATGGCGAGATCATCGCCCGGACCAAGGGCGTCGCACCCGCGAGCCCGACGCTGCCGCTGTCGTGGACGGCCGACGCCCGCGCACTGCTCGTCGTGCAAGACGGGCGGATCGAGATCCGGCGCGCAACCGACGGGGCGATAACCGGCGCGATCGAGGACACCGAGGGCGTCCAACAACTCATCGCCCTCCCCTAGTGGGCCAGGAGTTGGGTGGCCGCATGCGCGAAGTCGAGCATGATGCCGGGCACGACACCGAGGAAGACGATCGCCCCGGCCGCGATGGTGAGCGCGACGCCCGTGCCGGCGTCGACCACGATGCGCGGGCCCTCGGCCGTGGCGGCGTCGTCGGGCGGCGCGTACATGGCGAGCACGATGCGCAGGTACACGAACGCACCGATGACGGCCGTGAGCATGCCCACGACGGCCAGCCAGTACTGACCCACGTCGATCGCGGCGCTGAAGACCGACAGCTTGGCGACGAATCCGCCCGTGAACGGCACCCCCGCCTGCGCCAGGAGGAACAGCGTGAGGAGCCCGGCCAGCACCGGTCGGGCCGATGCGAGTCCGCGGTAATCGGTCAGCGCGTGGCGGTCGTCACCGCGCCGGGCCACGAGCATCACGACCGCGAAGGCGCCCGTAGCCATCACGGCGTACGTGCACACGTAGAACAGCGCCGCGCTGGTTCCCTTGTCGGTCGCGGCCTGGACCCCGATGAGGACGTACCCCGCGTGCGACACCGACGAGTACGCGAGCATGCGCTTGACGTCGGTCTGGACCACCGCCGCGATGCTGCCGACGACCAATGACAGGACGGCGAGCCCGAAGATCGCGGGCCGCCAGTCGACTTCGTAGACGTGAAACGCGCCGACGAACACTCGCAGGATCGCCGCGAATGCGGCGGCCTTCGTCGCGGCGGCCATGAACGCGGTGACCGGCGTCGGCGCACCCTGATACACGTCGGGCGTCCACATGTGGAACGGGGCGGCCGCCACCTTGAAGCCGAGCCCGACCAGCAGGAGCGCCAGACCCACGAACAACACGCCGTCGTGGAGCAGCACGACGGTCGAGAAGAACTTCGCGATACCGGTGAGGTTGGTCGTCCCCGTCGCGCCGTAGACGAGCGCAATGCCATACAGGAACACCGCCGACGAGAACGATCCGAGCAGGAAGTACTTGAGCCCGGCCTCCTGGGAGGTGAGGCGCTTGCGGTCGAACGCGGCCAGCACGTACAGCGCGATCGAGAGAATCTCGAGCGACAAGAAGATGGTGACGAGGTCGTTGGCCGATGCCATCAGCAGCATGCCGGTGGCCGAACACAGCATCAGCGCGAAGTACTCGGGGCTCTCGAGGTTCTCGCGCCGGAGGTAGCCGCCGGACAACAACAGGGCCAGCAGGGTGGCGCCGAGGATCACCGACTGCACGAACACGGCGAATCCGTCGACCGCGACGAGCCCGCTCATCGCCTGGTACGGGCCGTTGCCGTGGACGAACCCCCACTGCACGCCGGTGAAGACCCCGGCCGCCGCCACGCCCGCGATCGCGATGAACATCGACGCGGTGGGAACCCGGTCGTCGTGGCGGACAACGGATCGCAGGACCACGATCGCGAGAGCCGCGCCGAAGAGTGCGATCTCGGGCGCGATCGCGAACCAGTCGACCGGCGCGTGTGCGATCGGTGCAACGGCGTCGGCGCCGATCACTTGCCCTCTCCCTTTTGCGGCGCGACAACGGTCGGCACCGTCGGCGCCTTGTAGTCGCTGTTCGCCTCGACGTGCCGGATCAACGCGTTGACCGACGGTTGGAGTCGGTCGAGGACCGGCTTCGGATAGAAGCCGAGGAACAACGAAAGCCCCAGCAACGGCACGACGGTGACCAGCTCGCGGAAGTTGATGTCGGGGGTGGCCCGGTTCTCGTCGTCGGGCTCACCGGTGAACGCGCGCTGCACCGCCCACAACAGGTACACCGCCGCGAGTATCACGCCGGTCGACGCGACCACCACGTACCAACGACTGGTGAGGAACGCACCGAGCAGCGACAGGAACTCGCCGACGAAGCCGGAGAAGCCCGGCAGCCCGATCGACGCGAACGTCGCGGCGACGAACAGACCGCCGAAGACCGGCGCCGCCTTCCAGATGCCGCGGAACCGGCTCAGCTCGTACGTGTGCCGACGGTCGTAGAGCATGCCGACGAGGAGGAACAGCGCGCCGGTGGTCAAGCCGTGCGACAGCATCGTGAACAGGCCGCCCGAGATGCCCTGGTTCGTCAGCGCGAATACGCCGAGCACGACGAAGCCGAGGTGCGCCACCGACGAGTACGCAATGATGCGCTTCAAGTTCGGTTGCATCGCGGCGACGATCGCTCCGTAGGTGATCCCGATCACCGCGAGCACGATGAGCAGGGGCGCCAGATCGACCGCGGCCTGCGGGAAGAACGGGATCGCGAAGCGCAAGAAGCCGTACGCACCGATCTTGAGCATGACGCCCGCCAGGACGACAGAGCCGGCGGTGGGCGCGTCGGTGTGCGCGTCGGGTAGCCACGTGTGGAACGGGAACAGCGGGACCTTGACCGCGAAGCCGACCGCGAACGCGAGGAAGAGCACCTTCGCCGTTCCGCCGTGGATGTTCGCGGCGGCCCAGTTGGTGAGGGTGCCGACGTCGAACGTCAACACGTGCGTGGAGTGCTGGTGCATGAAGGCAACCGACACGATCCCGGCGAACAGGAACGCGGAACCGGTCATCGTGAACAAGAAGAATTTCATCGCCGCGTATCGGCGGTTGTCGTGGCCCCAACCTGCGATGAGGAAGTACATGGGGACGAGCACGAACTCGAAGAAGAAAAAGAAGATCATTGCGTCGAGGGCGAGGAAGAGGCCGATCATCGCCGACTCGAGCAGGAGCATCCAGACGATGAACTGTTTCGGCTTCTCGACCTTGGCCGAGGCCAGGATGGCGATCGGGAACAGCAGCGCGCTGAGCGCAACCATGAAGAGGCTGATGCCGTCGACCCCGAGCGTCCAACGCACGCCGAGCTGACCGATCCACGAGTGGTTCTCGAGGAGCTGGTAGCCGGAGTCGAGCGGATTGGTGTCGAACTGCGTCAGCAGGAACAGCGCCATCCCGAAGGTGGCCATGCTGGTGACGTATCCGACTGCGCGGGACAGCTCCGGTCGCCGGACCGGCATCAACATCGTCACGATCGCGCCGATGGCGGGCAGGAACACGAGGAACGTCAGCAACGGGAAGCCGAGCTTCGAGTTCGGCTCCACGACGGTGGTGAGGGCTCCCAGCAGGGGCGGCATCAGAACGTCACCCGGGTCGCGGCGTAGAGCAAGAGGAGCACGGTGCCTACCGCGATGCCCAGCGCGTAGTTGCGCACCAAGCCCGTCTGGATCCGTCGCAACCCGCCGCCGCCTTCGCGCGCGGCCGTGGCGATGCCGTTGACCGCTCCGTCGATACCCGCCCGGTCGACCCCGTCACTGAGGAAGCGTGCGAACGCCGTGACCGGACCGCTGACGAAACGCGAGAGGCTGTAGTCGATGTACCAGGCGTTCTCGAGCACGGGCGCGAAGCCGTCGAGCGCTTCGTCCGTGGGGTCGGCTCCGTCGGGGCGCAGGCCGTTCCGGTAGAGCCGCACACCCACCAGGATCCCGACCACACCGATGACGAGCGCGATGGTCGAAAGGGTGAGGCCTCCGAATCCCGACGAGGCGTGGGCCTCGGGAAGTTCGAGCCAGCGATCGAGGAGGTTGAGCTTGGCGCTCATGAACGGCAGGTCGATCAGACCACCGAGGACCGACAGCAGCGCCAACGCGACAAGAGGCACGTACATGGTCCACGGCGATTCATGCGGTTCGAGTCCGTGCTCGGGCTCGGTGACGGCCGCGGCCACCGGCTCCTCGGCTTCGGTCGGTGCGATCGCGTGCCCGACGAGCACCGCGTCGTCGCGCCAACGCTCGGGCCCGAAGAAAACGAGCCACACCTGGCGGGTCATGTAGAACGCGGTGAGCAACGCCGCGACTGCACCGATCGCCCACAGCGCATAGTTGTGGCTCGACCAGGCCTTCGCCAGGATCTCGTCCTTCGACCAGAAGCCTGCGAACGGGATGATCCCGGAGATGGCAAGCCACCCGACGATAAAGGTCCCGGCGGTGATCGGCATGTACTTGCGCAGGCCGCCCATGCGGCGCATGTCCTGCTCGTCGTGCATGCCGTGGATCACCGAACCGGCGCCGAGGAAGAGCAGCGCCTTGAAGAAGGCGTGGGTGATCATGTGGAAGATCGAGGCGCTGTACGCGCCGACCCCCACGGCCAAGAACATGTAGCCGAGTTGACTGATGGTGGAGTACGCCAGCACGCGCTTGATGTCTTTCTGCACCAGTGCGACCGAAGCCGCGTAGAGCGCGGTGATAGCGCCGACCCACGCCACAACCGTGCCGGCATGGTTCGAGAGGTCGAAGAACACGTGGGCGCGTACGAGCAGGAACACACCGGCGGTGACCATCGTCGCGGCGTGGATCAGCGCCGAGACCGGAGTGGGACCCTCCATTGCGTCGGGCAGCCATATGTGCAAGGGCAGCTGCGCGCTCTTGCCCATTGCCCCGACGAGCAGGAGCAGCGCGATCGCCGTGAGCGCCGACTGCGGTAGCGCGGCGACCGCGGCCGGGACATGGGCGGTCGAGCCGAGCGCCGAGTAGTCGAGAGTCCCGAGCTTCTGGAAGATCAGGAACATCGCGAGCATGAAGCCGAAGTCGCCGACGCGGTTCGTGATGAACGCCTTCTTGCCCGCGACCGCGGCCGAATTGCGTTCGAACCAGAACGAGATCAGCAGGTACGAGCAGAGCCCGACACCTTCCCAGCCCAAGAAGGTCAGCAGGAAGCTGGATCCGAGGACGAGGACGAGCATCGACGCCGCGAACAGGTTCAGATACGCGAAGAACCGCGAGAACCGGGAGTCGCCGTGCATGTAGCCGATGGCGTACATGTGGATCAGCGTCCCGACACCCGTGACGAACAGCGTCATCGTCGACGACAGCGGGTCGACGAGAAAGCGGAAGTCGACTCGGAACGTGCCCGATTGGATCCAGGTGAATCCCTGCGAGAGGTTCGATCGCGCCTCCGGGCTCAACGAGCGCAGCGCGAAGAACGCGATCACCGAGCAGACGAACGACAGCCCGATCATCGCGGTGGCGAACCAACCGGCCTTGGGCTCGCCGATCCGCTTGCCCGCCAACAACAACACGACCGCGCCGAACGCCGGGAAGGCCGGAATCAGCCACGCGAGATCGAAAAGGTTCCGGGCACTCATGCGTGGACCTGGTCCCCGCGCCGTAGTTCCGCCCGGGTCCCGGCTCGCGGGGTGGATCGATGCTTCTTCATTCCGCCCACCGCTCGCCTCAGCCCTTCAACAGATCGACATCGTCGGCACTGACCGACTGGCGGCGGCGGAAGATGGCAATGATGATGGCGAGCCCGACCGCGACCTCGGCGGCCGCGACGACCAGGGTGAAGAAGACGATCACCTGGCCGCTGATGTCGTTCATCGCGTTCGCATAGGAGACGAACGTGAGGTTGGCGGCGTTCAGCATGAGCTCGATGCACATGAACATGACGAGCGTGTTCTTGCGCACGAGAAGTCCGACCGCGCCGATCGTGAACAGGATCGCGGCGAGGATCAGGTAGTAGGTGGCCGTGATGTGGTCGGGATAGGAGAGCGCGATCACACCGACATCCTCTCGCCCTGACTCTCGTCGTCCGCGGACTCCGGCGGCTCCACCTGCGGCCGGTGGCCGCTGCGGCGAGCGAGCACAACACTGCCGACGACGGCGATCACGAGGAGCACCGCGGTGATCTCGAAGGCCCAGACGAAGTCGGTGAACAGGCTCGTCGCGAGCGTCTTGACGTTGCCCGGGTCGTCGGCACTGCTACCGAGAGCACCCCGGGTCGAGTGCATTCCGGTCACCCAGCGGTTGCCGTGCACGAGCACGAGGATGCCCGTGAGCGCGAGCACGCCGACGACGATCGCGGCGACCCGTTGGATCGGGTGCGCGTCATCGAGGGGCTCGCGCTTGTCGACCCCGAGGAGAGTGATCACGAACAGGAACAGCACAACAATGGCGCTGGCGTAGACGACGATCTGG
>JAUZEI010000036.1 GCA_030839105.1 Actinomycetota bacterium | reverse complement strand
CCTGCCCGCGCGTCCGATCAGCTGATCCCCGCCGGGCCAGGCCGAAGCGCAGCGGTCGTTCGACCAGCCGGAACGAGATCTCGGCGAGCACGATCGAGATCATGAGGCGGAGCGAGAACAGCCCGATTCCGTGGAGCCCGGGGCGAGGCGTAACGAAGACGCGCACCGGCCAGTGCCACAGGTACAGCGAATACGAACGCAAGCCGATCGCCACGAGGGCGGGCATGCGGAGGAATCTCGAAATGGGCGCCGCGGGCAGCGTCGCGACGACGGCGACGATCACCGCGCTGAGGAGCGCGAAGACGAGAAAGCCACCGCGGTAGAGCGCGAGCGTCCGGTCGCGCGTGACGCGCATCGTGACAAGGATCGCGACGAGCGACGCAGCCGCCGCCCACGGCGCGACGCGGATCGCGCGCTCGTTCGAGCGCATCCAACCCGTGAACGCGTCCCACGGTTTCCCGGCGCCCGCGATGATCCCCAACGCGACCCCGACCAGAAGGCCCATCGCGTGGGAGTCGCTGCCGAGGTACGCACGCGACGGATCGCCGGTCGGCGAGACGAGCACGCCCATCCACGCCGTCGACGCGCACGCGCCCGCGAGCGCGATCAACGCGGCGCGCACGGGGTGGCGCACGACCGCACCGCGCGCCCCGAGCAGCACGAGCGGCAGCACCACGTAGAACTGCTCCTCCACCGCGAGCGTCCACATGTGCAGGAACGGCGACGGCCGACCGAGGTTCGTGAAATAGTTGCTCTTGGCGAAGATCATCACCCAGTTCGCGCAGTAGAAGAGCGTGCCGAGCGCCTGGGCGCGCAGATCGTGGATCTCGGTGCCGGAGAAGCTCACGGCGGCCGCGATCAACACCGCGACCGTGACCGTTGCCAGCGCGGGCAGCAGTCGGCGCGCACGCCGAGACCAGAACCCGCCGAGCCCCACCGTGCCCGATCGTTCGATCTCGCGTACGACCAGCCGGGAAATGAGAAAGCCCGAGACGACGAAGAACACGTCGACCCCGAGGAACCCCGCCGGCAGCACCGTCGGCGCGAAGTGGAACACGATCACGGCGGCGACCGCGATCGCGCGCAGCCCGTCGAGTCCTCCGACGTACGGGTCCTGCGCGGACACCCGCGCCGGCACTTCGGTGGCGGTCATGCGGAGCCCGTCCTACTCCGCCGACACGACCGGTGGACGCGCGCTGTCGGCTGAATCCGCTCGGCCGGGACGGCGCACGCGGCCGACGAGCGCCACCGCGCCGACTGCCGCGAGCAACGCCAGGGACGGCTCCGCGGCGGCGCGGAAACGGGTCTGGCCGTAGGTGATGACGGTATTGATCGTCACGATCAACACCGGGACGAGGAGCACCCACAACCCGACGAAGGCGCGCCGGCGCGCGAGAACGATCACTCCGACGATCGCGAGCGCCAACGTCGGAAAGTAGACGATCAGGCCCAGCCGCGTTACCCACTCCTCTCGGTCTTCGCCGGTGTTGAGCCGAATCATGTCGGCGGGGCGAAACAGGCTCCAGGTTCGACCGAGACGCGCGAGCACCACGATCGGCGCCCGACCCGCGTGCGCCTTCGCGTAGTCGAGGCCGCGCCGGCGCAGGGCGCTCGACACCACCGACTGGTCGCCCTTCGGAGTCTGCGCCGCGCACTCGAGCGCCCAGAACCCTGTACCACTCCCCCGGTAGGACGCGTCGCAGTTCGACCCCGCGAGCGTCAATCCGTCGTTCGTCGACACGAACGTAGGGTCGTGAAAACGCGCGAGGTTGAAGCCCACCCACGGCGAGACGACCACGAGCAATGCCGCCAACGCGAGCAGTGCCTGTCGGGCGCGTGTCCGCGGCGAGCCGGGGAGCGACCAGGCGAGCACGATCACGAGGAGCGGAAAGAGCAACACGAACTCGACGCGCGCGAGCACGGCGACTCCACACACGGCTCCGAGCAGCGCGGCGCGCCGCCAGCTCGGGCGCTCGCGCCACCAGAGCGCGATCAAGAGCGCGCCCACGACGGTCAGCGCGGTCAGCGTCTCCGACATCACGAGCCCGTCGTTGACCCAGACATTCGGGCTCACCGCCGCGATTGCGGCGGCGACGAGACCCACGGTGTCGCCGCCGATGCGGCGGCCGAGCAATCCGATGAGGCCGACGAGCAGTGTGCCCAGGACCACCATCGTGTAGCGATGCTCACGGACGTGATCGTGCAGCGACTCGCTGATCACCGAGGAGAGCGGGGCGTGGTCGGTGAGCCACGACACCGGCGTCAGGACGAAGACCGTGAGCGGCGGATGATCGGCGGCCGGCGGCGGCTTCTCGCCGGGGTGCGTGAAGGCGGCGAGCGGTTCCCGGAAGCCGTGACCGGCCGCGACGTAATTCGCCTCGGCGTTGTAGAACAACTCGTCGCCGCGCAGGCAGCTGCTCGGTGAGCTGCCGACCCGCGTGCCGTCGGCGAGCACGATCGGACACGGACCGGCCTTGGCGATCGCGACGTACGCGACCCGGATGCCGAATGCGACCGCGACGATGACGAGCAGCACACGCCCGAAGCGGGTCACGGCGGGCAAACCTAGTTCCGCGCGCCGCCGCGTCCGCGCGTCGGGCCTCGGGCGCGTCCGACCCCTCGGCGCGTCGCGGCTTTTCCGGCCTGTCTCCCGTAACCTCTCGCCCGTGACCAGGGGGACCGAGACGGTGGGGCGCGCCGGGCCCGGCGTTCCGTCGCCCGCCGACGGCGTCGACCCCGACGGCCAAGTCCGGAACGGCAGCGGCCCGAATGCTCCGGAACCGAACGACGGTCATCGGGCCGTCCCCACCGCCACCGGCTTCGCGTATCACGGCGCGCTCGACGGGCTACGCGCCGTGGCAGTGCTGTCGGTGATCGCGTACCACGACAACTACTCATGGGCGAAGGGCGGCTTCCTCGGCGTCGACACGTTCTTCGTGCTGTCGGGATTCCTCATCACCACGCTGCTCGTCTCCGAGTTCCGGCGCGCGTCGACGATCCGCCTGCGCACGTTCTGGGCGCGACGGGGCCGCCGGCTTCTGCCCGCCCTCGTGCTCGTGATCGGCTTCGTCGCGCTCTACACACATTTCGCAGTGGTTCCCTGGGAACGCAACGGCATACGCGACGACATGTTCGCAAGCCTCTTCTACGTCGCCAACTGGCGATTCATCTTCGATCAGCAGGGCTACTTCCAGCTCTTCTCGGCGACGTCTCCCCTGCGCCACATGTGGTCGCTCGCGATCGAGGAGCAGTACTACCTCGTATGGCCGCTCGTCGTCGTCGGCTGCCTGCGCATCGGCCGCGGCTCGACCCGCGTTCTCGGCGCGGTGTGCGTCGTGGGCGCGGCCGCGTCGATCGTCTCGATGCGGATGCGCTTCCATCCGGGCGACCCGTCCGGCGCCTACTACGCAACCGACGCGCGGGCGCACACGTTGCTCGTCGGCGCTCTGCTCGCGCTGGCAGTGCTCGCGTGGCGGCCCACGCCGCGCGCCCGGCGGGTTCTCGCATTGATTGCAGTCCCCGCCCTCGTCGTCGTTCTCGCCGCCGCCCACAGTGCATCGGGGACCGGGTCGACCTACTACTCCGGCGGCTCCGCACTGTTCGCGATACTGGTCGCGGTCGTGATCGCCGGGCTATTGCAACCGGGGCCGCTGTCGTCGGTGCTGGCGTGGTCGCCGCTCGCCTGGATCGGGCGCATCTCCTACGGCCTCTACCTGTGGCACTGGCCGATCGACGTCTGGCTGGTGCCGTCGCGGGTGCACCTCGGGAGCACCGCGCTGAACCTGCTACGGCTCGGCGTCACCTTCGCCGCCGCGGTCGCGTCGTACTACCTCGTCGAGCGGCCGATCCGCGAGCGCAACTGGAACCTGCGCGCCTCGGCTGCCGCGTTCGTTCCCGCGCTCGCCGTGATGACGGGCCTTGTCACCATCTCCGCGGTCGGCGCGGCCGGGCTTCCCGGCTATGTGTGGGGATTCGGCGATCCACTGGTGTGCGGGACTCCTCGCCCGAGCGAGAGTCGGGAGGCGATCACGGCCGAGGCGCGCAGTGGTCCGCTCGCGCTTTCGTCGTCGGCGCGCGCTCAGCGCGTATTGCTCGTCGGCGACTCCACCGCGTGCAGCTTGTGGCCCGGACTCGCGGCCGTCGGCAACTCGGTGGGGATCACGACGGACCAGGCGTCGGTGTTCGGCTGCGGAGTCGCGAGCGGCGAGATCACGACGACGCGCAACGAGGCGATCACCCCGCACTCCTCCCGCTGCCCGGCGCTCGTCGATGCCACCGAGGGCGCCGGGTTGGCGCGGAACCGGCCGACGATCGTCCTGTGGATGAGCATCTGGGAGAAGTCGGACCTCGTGGTCGACGGTCGCACGGTCGTCGCAGGAACGGGCGCGGGTGAAAAGGAGATCATGACGCGTATGGACAGCGCGCTCGCGCGCCTGACGGCAGGCGGTGCGCGCGTCGTCCTGGTGACCGAAGCGGCGCCCGCGCCCAACCCGGCCCAGGGCACTTTGACGACGAGCACCAAGGCCGACGACGACGGATACGTGCGGCTGAACGCGCTGCTTCGGCGGTTCCGGGCGCGCCACCCCGATCAGGTCACACTCGTCGATCTCGCCGCGATGCTCTGCCCGAACGGGCCGCCCTGCCCGGAGCGGGTCGGCGGTTTGCAGGCGCGGCCCGACGGCCGGCACTTCACGCCCCGCGCGGCGACCTGGGCCGCGCGCTGGATCCTCACCCAGACGTTCGGAGCGCGTCCGTGACGACGCTGGTCACCGAGATCGACGACGAACGCGAGGTGCAACCGCCGTCGCGATGGAGCCGGCTCGGTCTCGCCGCGCCTGCATATCTCCCGGCCGTCATGATCGCGGTTGGCGGTTGGCAACACCGTTGGATGGACGAGGACGCGTTCATCAACCTGCGCATCGTCGATCAGATCTTCGCCGGGCACGGGCCCGTTTTCAACGCGGGTGAGCGGGTCGAGGCCGCGACGAGCACGGTGTGGCTCGCGGTGTTGGTGTTCGGTCGTGCCGTCTTCGGCTCGTTCGCGAGCATGGAATGGATCACGCTGCTGGCGAGCCTCTGCGCGGCGGTCGCCGCGTTCGTCGTCGCGGGGAAGGCGACGCGTCTGCTGCACGTCGGCGAGAACGGGATAGTGATCCCGGTCGGCCTGATCCTCGTCGCCTCCGTCGCCGTCGTCTGGGACTTCGCGACGTCGGGCCTCGAGATGGGTCTGGTGTGGCTGTGGCTCGCGGCGTCGTGGTACGTGCTCGTGTCGGTCGCCCGGGTCGGCGAGATCAACGGCCGCAAGCGCGCCGGATACGCGGGCGTGCTCGGTCTCGCACCGCTCGTGCGCCCTGATCTCGGACTCATGATGGTCTTCTTCGTGGTCGCGTGGTTCGTGTTGGTTCGACCGCGGCGCATCGTGTTCGACCTCGTCGCGCTCCTCGCGCTGCCTGTCGCGTACCAGCTCTTCCGCATGGGTTACTACGCGACGATCGTGCCTTCGACCGCGCTCGCCAAGGACGCGGGCGCGCTGCACGTCGGCCAGGGGTGGACGTACGCGACGAACTTCATCGGGCCGTACCGGCTGTGGCTGACCGCGATCCTGATCGCGATGACGGTCGGGTACCGCTCGTGGACCGAGCGGAACCGCCGGATCGCGATCGCGACCGCGGCCATGCTCGCCGCCGGCCTGGTGCACGCGCTCTACATCATCGCCATCGGCGGCGACTACATGCACGGACGGTTGCTCCTCCCGGCGTTCTTCGCGATCGCCCTGCCCGCGTCGATCGCGCTCCCGCCGATCACCGCCGCCTCCGTGGCGCTCGGCAAACGAGCATTCGTCGTGGGCGGGATCAGCGCATTG